>NZ_JBMDXJ010000358.1:0-21967 GCF_048594945.1 Pseudactinotalea sp.
CGCTGCATGAGGGTACGCACGCACGAGGCGTCGGCGAGCGCTCCCTGCCCGCGCATGTGCTCGTCGTACAGCGGCATGGTCACCACGGAGCACCCGCCGCTCAGGTGCGCCTCGTCGAGGTCGACGAGGCTGAGGATGCCGTCGAACAGGCCGGATCGCGACATCTCGACGACGCGATCGGTACGGGCGTCCACGTCGCCGCCCACGAACACCACCTCGAGCCGCAGACCCGCCTCGTCCGTGAGCTGTGTCGCGCCGGCAAGGACCTCCAGCGAGCTGATCGCCGTGCCCTGCGGCAGCACGATCGCGACAGCGTCGGTGTGCCGAGCGCGCATCGCGCGCGCCACGAGGTTGGGTCGGTAGCCGAGCTCCTCGATAGCGGCGCTGACCTTCTCGATCGTGGCCGGCTTGATACCGACCCCGTGTGACTTGATGTAGCGCGCGACCGTCTGGTGCGAGACGCCTGCGCGCTGCGCGACCTCGCGAATCGTGGGCGGGCGCGTCCGGTCGGTCGGTAGTCGCTGCATCGCACCTCCGTCACCGACTGGACAGGCCCTTGACACCTGGATTGTGAACGGTAACTATATCCACACCTACAGAATGTGACCGTTCACATTCTTGACCTACGCAAGGAGGCACCATGGTCACCACACGTACCGCGGTCGCGGCCATCGGCGCCGCTGCGGCCATCGCGCTGGCACTGAGCGCATGCTCGAGCTCACCTGGCAGCGAGCCGGGTGCCGAGCTCGACCCGGACCGCGCCGTCGAGCTCGACTTCGCCTGGTGGGGCGACGCCACCCGGGGAGCGCTCTACGAGGAGGCCATCGCCGTCTTCAACGAGGAGTACCCGAACATCACCATCCGGCAGCAGTTCCAGTCCTGGGCCGACTACTGGACCGCTCGGAACACCGAAGCCGCCGGCAGCTCGTTGCCGGACGTGCTGGCCGTCGACGCCGGGCACGCGGTCATGTACGGGCAGCAGGGGCAGCTGCTGGACCTGACCACGCAGATCGGCGTCAACCTGGACGTCTCGGAGGTGCAGGAGAGCCTGCTGCAGTCCGCAGCGGTGGGCGAGGCTCAGTACGGGGTGCCGATCGGCACCAACTCCCTCGGGCTGCTGTACAACACGGCACTCCTCGACGAGTTCGGCATTGCGCCGCCCGAGGAGGGGTACACGTGGGAGGACTACGCGGACTTCGTCAGCGAGATCTCGGCGGCAGGCGCGGCGCAGGACCCGCCCGTGTACGGCAGCGCGGACTTCACCGGCAACATGCAGATGTTCTCTCTCTGGCTCACGCAACAGGACATCGCACCGTACCGGGACAACGAGATCGCCTACACCAGGGAGCACGTGATCGAGTTCCTCAGGCTCGGTGAGCAGCTCCGCGGCGAGGGCGTGTTCACACCGCAGGAGACGTTGGCCCAGCTCCAGGTGCCTGCCTTCAACGTGGGCGTGGAAGCAGCCACCATCAACTGGGCGAGCTCACTGGGTGGAGCCATCACCGACCTGGGCTCCGACGACATCGGACTGATGCTGCCGCCGTCAGGTCCCCAGGGCCCGCACATGTCCTCCGGCATCTCGATCGCGCTGGCCGCCTCGGCGAACACGACCGAGCCCGATGCCGCTGCGATCTTCATCGACTTCCTGATCAACTCGCCCGAGGTCGGCGAGATCTTCGGCACCACCCGTGGCGTGCCGGCCACCGCCAGCCAACGTGATGGCGTGGTCGTGGAGGAAGGGTCGGTCGATGCTCGCGTTCTCGACTACGCCGCCACCGTGGAGGCGGTTGCCACCGGGACGCCCGCGGAGGAGTTCGAGTCCTTCAGCTCGATCGAGGCGGAGTGGATCCGGCTCGGCCAGGAGCTGCAGTACGGCAACATCACGATCGAGGAGTTCGCGGACACGTACTTCACCTACGTCGACACCCTCTGAGGGCGGCAGCGTGTTGGTGAACGGCGTTCCGTGGTTCGACGATCGCGGGCAGGTGGTGAACGCCCACGGGGTCTGCGTGCTCGAGCACGAGGGCATGTACTACCTGTACGGCGAGCACAAGGGCGACGACGTCAACGAGTTCCAGGGCTTCGCCTGCTACTCCTCGGCCGACCTCGAGACCTGGACGTTCGAGCGCATGGCGCTGCCAGTTCAACCCGAGGGCAGGCTCGGCCCGAACCGAGTGGGCGAGCGCCCGAAGGTGCTGCGATGCCCGAGTACCGGGCTCTTCATGATGTACATGCACACCGACGACCGCTCGTACACCGATCCGTGCACGGGTGTCGCGATCAGCGAGACGCCTACGGGCGAGTTCCGGTTCCTCGGCCCGCTCGAGTACCAGGGCGCGCCGTTGCGCCGGTGGGACATCGGCTCGTTCCACGATGCTGACGGCACTGGCTATCTGCTGGTTCACGAAGGCGACATCTACCGCCTCAGCAGCGACTTCCATGCGCTGGCGGAGAAGGTGTGCGAGGGGGTGGCACCCGGCGGTGAGTCACCCGCCCTGTGGTTCGCGGAGGGCATGTACTATCTCGCGTTCTCGAACAAGACGAGCTGGGAGCGCAACGACAACTACTACCTGACGGCGCCGGCGATCGAGGGTCCCTGGACCCACCGCGGCCTGCTCGCGCCAGAGGGGGCTCTCACCTTCAACTCGCAGTGCTCGTTCGTGCTGCGCGTGAACCACGACGGCGTCCCGCGCCATGTGTACATGGGCGACCGTTGGTCGTTCCCTCGCCAGCGTTCGGCCGCAAGCCAGGTGTGGCTCCCTATCGGCGCACCGGACGGAGGCCCTCCGCTACGGGAGTACCTGCAGGCCTGGCGACCGGCCACGGGGGAGTCGATCCAGATCACGGGCGATCGCCTCGCCGTGGACTTCTCCTCCGCGCAGGTGGGCGAGTCTGTGGAGATCGCCTTCACGGGCACCCGGATCGCGCTGATCGGTCGTGCTCACCCGGCTGGCGGATACGCACGGGTCGAGGTGGCCGGCGAGGCCCCGCTCGAGACGCACGTGGACTTCTACGCGAAGGTGGCTGAGGACGGCGTCCGGTTCGTCACCCCCGTGCTGCCGCACGGCGACCACCTGCTCCGGGTCAGCGTGACCGGCGAGATCCCGCAATGGAGCGACAAGCAGCGCTCCCGCTATGGCAGCACCGGCTCTGACGTGACGCTCTCCGCCGCGATCGTGCTGACCTCCTGACACGACGACGCCCGCCGCAACCGCTCCCTCCAACGGTCCCGACGGGCGTGTCGCGTGTCCGCCTCAGGCTTGGGCGGCCCGTGCCCGGCGAAGCAGCAGCACGCCGGTGGTGATGCCGACCGCGGCGATGGCGATCAGCGCGGCGACGCCGGCGACGCCGGTATCGGGCATCGCTCCGGTTGCGCCGCCGGCGGCCGCGGTCACCTCGAACGTCACCTCAGCGGTGCCGGACTCGGCCACGATCACCAACCGGTGGGTGCCCGCCTCGGTGTCGGCTGGGACGCGGAACGTGAGCGTTGCGGTTCCGTCGCCGCCGGCGGTCGCGCTACCTACGTCGACCGGGTCGGAGTACATCGTTCCGCTCAGCGCCTCACCGGCGACCGCTCCTGAGATCCGGGCGGTCGCGACCTCACCCGCGCGAACGGGGCCGTCGAGGACCACGGCGAGCTCCGCCGTCGGAGTCTGCGAGGTGGGGTCGTCGGTGGTCGGGTCGTCGGTGCCAGGGTCAGTGGTGGGGCCGGTCGTGGGGTCGTCGGTGGATGGATCGGTCGAGGGCTCGGTGGTGGGCGGCTCGGTCTCGGTCGGGGTGATCGAGAACAGCGTGGTGGTTCCCGAGACCTCGTTGCCGACCGCGATCATCGGCTCACCACTGGGCGAGTCAGCGGCGCTGATGAAGGCGATGCTCTCGGGCCCGAGGTCACCGGCCTGGTCGAGCACGGCGTCCTCGACGTTGCCGTCGTCGTCCATCTCGTCCTCGAGCGAGATCGCGAAGTTGCGGTTGTTGATGTAGGTCACGAAGAAGACATCCGTCGGGTCGGTCACGTCGAACACCGCGATACCGCCCACGCGCTCGAAGCCCACGAACGCGTACGTCGCTTCACCCACCGCACCGATCGTCACGGCCTCAGGCTCAGGACCCTTGTCGTCGCTGCGACCCTCGAGGTTGGACTCGGAGTGGTTGGAGTTGAAGAACTCGGGAGCCGCCTGCGCCACGATCTGCTCGAGCTGGTCGCCGGAGTCGAACACGAGCTCGCCGTCGGTGCTCCAGATCGCGAACGAGCGGGCGCCGAACGCGTACAGCTCCTCATAGCAGGCACCGTCCTCCGAGAGTCCCTCGGCCGTGGTGACGTTGAGGCGGCCGAGGTCGGCCTCACCGGTGAGGCTCGCCAGCGGCGAGTCCTCGCAGATCGGTGCAAGGCCGTCGTCGCCGAGGTCCTTCACACGCGCAGGCTCCACGTAGTCGCCCCACTCGCGGGCGTCGCCCTCGTTCGCGGTGACCAGGTACGTCTCCTCACCGACCGCGTAGGAGGCGATCGTGTCCGGCATGTACAGGCCGAAGATCGGCCAGGTGTCGATCGCGATGCCGCCGTCGCGGTCGCTCGGGTCGAGCCCGTTGCCCTCCTGCGAGTGGTCCTTGGCGCCCAGCGGGAGGATGTCGGTCACCGTGGCCTCAGCCAGATCGACCACGGCGATCGCGTTGGCCTCCTGCAGGCTCACGTAGGCCGTGGTGCTGGTGTGGTCGACGGCCACGTACTCCGGTTCGAGGTTCGCGGAGACCGGGTAGTCGGTGTTGACCTCAGGCCCGAAGATGCGCACGCCATCCGGCAGGGTGGCGGACCCGCCCTCCTCGTAGGCGTGGAAGTCGGCGATGCGCACGTCCTCCTGCGTTGCCGCCGCGATCGTGCTGGGGAGGTCGACGACAGCGACCGAGCCTTCGGGATCGATCGTGAAGTCGTCGTCGGGCTCGCCCTCGTTGGCCACGACGGCGCGGGTCCCGTCCGGGGTCAGCATCACGCTGTCCGGCAGCGCGCCCACACGCACCGCGCCGAGCGCGCCGTCATCGAGCACGTTCGCATCGAAGAACGCCAACCAGCCGTCGTCGGTCTTGGTCGGGGCCTCGAGCGCCACGACGATCAGGCCGTCGGCGCGCACGGCGAGCGAGTTCGCCACGGCGCCACTCGGCACGCTGGAACCGTCACTCGCATCGATGCCGGCCGGGTCGAGCTCGGCGACCTTGGTGGGTGCCGCCGGGTCCGAGACGTCGAGCGCCTCGACCAGGCCGGCCTGGGCGTTGACCACGAACAGCTGCTGTGTGGCCGCGTGAAACACCACGATCTCGGCGGCACCCTCGTCGACCACACCGGTGCGGTAGGTGCCGATCGGTGCCAGCTCGATCGCGGCGTCGTCGGCGGAGTGGGTGATGGGCTCGTCGACGGCGTGAGCCGCCTCGAGCAGTCCCGGCGCCGCGAGCGCGGCGAGCGGGAGCGTGAGCGCCGCGGTCAACGCGACACGGCGGGCGGCGGAAGAACGTCGAGGAGTGTTCGGCACGGCGAGACACTAGGGACGCCGGGCGACGCGGTGGTGACGTCGGGGTGAACGGCCGGTGGTTCCCTAGGCGCTCCCGTGCCTACGATGGCGGCACGTTCGAGGGAGGGGCTGGACCATGTCGATGTTCTCCGGTGGGATCGCGCTGGTTGCCGTTGCCGCACTGGTGGCGCTTGCGATCCTCGTGACAGTGCTGCTCGTGGTCGGCAGACGCAAGCACGACTGGGCCGGTGATCGCGTACCGCCCCCCCAGCAGGTGCCGCCGCAGCCGGGCCAGCCACAGCAGCCGGGCCAGCCGCCGACACCACCGCGGTCGATCGACGACTCTGAGCGGTTCCGCGAGCAGAACCGACCCACGGATCCGCCAGCTCCCGCCTGACAGCGCGACGCCCCGGATCCATCCGGAGCCCGGGTTCGCACGAATTCTCACGATGGAACTTTCGCGTCCAACGTGGCGATGTCACCACAGGTCTTGATCATCACGGCGTCGCAACGTTGACACGCATCGCTGGCGCACCGAGAAATTCCCACGTTAGACTCTCGCGACGGCGGCGATCCCGCGCCGCCACATCTGATCGAGGGAGATTGATGATGTCGAACGACCGTGCGTTCTCGCGCCGTGCCCTGCTCGGGGCCGGCGGCGCTTTCGCGGCGATGGCCGGCCTGTCCGCCTGCGGCGGCAACACCGGCGGGCTCACCGGGGGTGACGGCACCGGCGGCGGCTCCGGCGCTGGGCTGAGCCAGTGGTACCACCAGTACGGCGAGGCCGGTACCGAGGAGGCGGCCAAGCGCTACGCCTCGGAGTACACCGACGCCGAGGTCACGGTGAACTGGGTGCTCGGCGACTACGCGAGCAAGCTCTCCACCACGCTGCTGTCCGGCAGCGGTGTGGATGTCTTCGAGAACAACGCGATCGCGGTCGACCAGATGGAGCAGGGGCGGTACGCCGATCTCACCTCGATCGTCGATCCTGTCAAGGACCAGTTCAACGCCGCAGCGCTGAGCAAGGTCGAGATGGACGGCAAGTTCTGGGGCGTGCCGATGCTGGTCGACCCGCAGGGCTTCGTCTACCGGCCCAGCGTTCTCGAGGCAGCAGGCATCGGTATCCCGGAGACCTTCGAGGACCTGGTCGCCGCAGCGACCGAGCTGACCACCGCTGATCAGAAGGGGCTGTTCCTCGGCAACAACTTCGATGCCTGCGCGCTGGCACTCATCTGGGCGGGTGGCGGCTCCCCGTTGACGGAAGACCTGAGCGCCGTGAACTACAACACCGAGGGGATGGCGACGGCGCTCTCGCTGATCCAGCAGATGAAGAACGACGGCGTGCTGCTCACCGGCGCCCCAGCGGACTGGGTGGATCCCGCCGCGTTCATCTCCGGGCTCGTCCCCATCTCGTGGGCAGGCTGCTGGATCCTGCCCGCCGTCGAGGAGGCGTTCGGCGACGACGTCGGCTTCTTCCCGCTGCCCGGCGCCGGACCCAACGGTGCCACGACCACGTTCGTCGGCACCTGGAACGAGCAGGTCGCCGCGAGCTCTTCGCAGGTCGAGGCGGCCACCGAGTTCGTCAAGTGGCTGTGGATCGACCAGCTCGAGCTTCAGAACGACTGGTCGCTCTCCTACGGTTTCCACATCCCGCCGCTCACCGCCGCGGCCGAGCAGGCGGAGGCCCTGCAGAGCGGCAACGGCAAGACCCTGTTCGACATGACGAACGACTTCGGCGTCACCACGCCGCCCCAGTGGACCGGCGACATGGCGACCCCGATGAACGACGCCATCAGCCGCGTCCTCAAGAACGCCGCCGACCCGGCCGCAGAGCTCGCGGCCGCCGAGGAGGCGAGCAACCGGGCGTTCTCCTCATGAGCGCACCCTCCGCCGTCACGCGCTCTCAACAGGCGCGCGAGAGCGGCGGCACCAGGACCGGTGGGGTTCGACAGACCGGAATCTTCTGGCTGTTCTTCACGCCATTCCTGGTCGGACTGTTCATCTTCACGGTCGTCCCGCTCATCTGGGGAGGCCTGCTCTCGTTCTTCGAGGCGCGCGGCACGATCCTGCCCACGCGGTTCGTCGGGCTCGACAACTTCGCCGCGTTCCTCACCGACACGGCCTTCTTGCAGTCGCTGCTGACTTTCGCGATCTTCGCAGCGTTCATCGTGCCGGTGACGATGGTCGCGTCGCTGTTCCTGGCGGTGCTCGTCAACGGGCTGCCGAAGCTGCAGGGCTTCTTCCGGTCGGTGTTCTTCTTGCCGACTGCCTGCTCGTACGTGGTGGCGTCGGTGATCTGGCGGCTCGCCCTCTTCAACGGGCTCGAGTCCGGCATCATGAACCAGTTCCTCGGGGTCTTCGGCATCGGCCCGGTGGCGGAGTGGCTGAGTGCGTCACCGTACTGGTGGGTGGTGCTGGTCAGCGTGCGGCTGTGGCTGCAGGTGGGCTTCTACATGCTGCTGTTCCTCGCGGGGCTGCAGGCGATCCCCACGCACCTGTACGAAGCCGCCGCCGTCGATGGTCTGACACCCGGCAGCTTCCGGATGTTCCGCATGATCACGATGCCGCAGCTGCGCGCCACCTCGGCCGCGGTGCTGCTGCTTCTGCTGGTGAACGCCTTCCAGGCATTCGACGAGTTCTACAACCTGACCGGTCAGAACCCGGAGACGAGACCCCCACTGGTGTACCTGTACAGCGTCGCCTTCGGCACGCAGCAGAACTTCGGAAGCGGCTCGGCCGGCGCCCTGGTGCTGACGGCGATCATGGTCGTGGTGGGTCTGCTGCAGGCATCGCTGTTCGGCTTCGGCACCGGTGAGGACGGTAAGCGGCGTACGCCGCTGACGATGTGGTTGCGGCGCCGCTCGCAGGTGAGCACCGCTGCCACGACCGAGAGGGAGGGCTGATATGAGCGGCGCAGATCTACGCCTGGCGGGGCGCCGGCAGAACCGCACGGGGCTGATCATCCGCTACGTGATCGCCTCGATCCTCGCGGTGGTGTTCCTCGTGCCGTTCTACGGCATGATCAAGGTCGCCCTGTCGCCGAGCGAGGACATCTACTCGCCCGACTTCGTATTCTGGCCGGAGCAGCCCCAGTGGCAGCGGATCGGGGAGGTGATCGGCGATCCGAGCTTCCGCGACGCGATCCTCAACTCCGCGATCATGGCGGTGGTCTCGACCGCCCTGACGATCCTCATCGCGGCACTCGCGGGATACGCGCTCGCGCGCATCCGCAGCCGGGCTGCGGGACCGATGTTCGGTCTCGTCATCCTCGTGCTGCTCATCCCCGCGACGACGGCGTTCGTCCCGAACTTCATCATCGTCGCCTCGCTCGGATGGATCGGCACCCTCCAGGGCCTGATCGTGCCGGGCTTGTTCAGCGCCTTCAACGTGTTCCTGTTCCGGCAGTTCTATCTGAACTTCCCGCGCGAGATCGAGGAGGCGGCACTGATCGATGGCGCCGGCTACCTGCGTGTGTTCTTCTCCATCGTGCTCCCGAACACGCTGCCATTCGCCTCGGCCCTGACCGTGCTCGGTCTCATCGGCTCGTGGAACGCGTTCTTGTGGCCGCTGGTGGTGTCAGGTTCGGGCCAGGGCGTGTTGACGGTGCAGATCTACCTGTCGTCCTTCCTCACGGCCCAGACCTTCGATTACGGCACGTTGTTCATGGCCACCACGTTGTCGTTGATCCCGGTGCTCGTCATCTTCTTCCTGCTGCAGCGTCACCTGGTGCAGGGCGTGGCGGCGACAGGTCTGAAGGGATGAGTGGACACCGCGCGGACGAGATCGCGCTGGCGGATCCTGCGGCGGTACGCACCGCGGAAGGCTGGTACGTCTACGGCACAGCCGGCCGGTCCGCAGATGGGCTCGAGCTGGGCATGTCCTTCTCGAGCGACCTCGAGCACTGGAGCGACGTCGTCGGGGTGCTGCAACCTCTCCACGGCCTCGGCGACGCCTACTGGGCACCCGAGGTGTGCGAACGTGACGGTGCCTGGTGGATGTACTACTCGGTGGGCCACGGGCACGCGGGGCACTCGCTGCGCGTCGCACGTGCCGAGGGGCCGGCAGGGCCGTTCGTCGACCTGGGGGTCGATCTCACGCCGTTGGAGCTGTTCGCGATCGACGCCTCGCCGTACCAGCACACGGACGGTTCCTGGTGGTTGCTGTTCGCACGGGACGTGCTCGAGCACGACCGGCCCGGCACGCACCTCGCCGTGGCGGAGCTGCCGACGCCCACGACGCTGGGCACGGTCCGGCCGCTCCTGGCTCCCTACGCCGACTGGCAGATCTACGAACGTGATCGGCCGATGTACGGGCGGCGATGGGACTGGCACACGCTCGAGGGGCCCCATGCGGTGGAGCGTGACGGCGTGCTGCTGCTCACGTTCTCCGGTGGCTCGTTCCAGGGGCCTGGGTATCGGGTCGCTTGGGCACACTCGAAGCACCCTGCCGGCCCGTGGGTCCGCGCACCGGAGGGCGCCGACGTGCTGCTCGCCACCGACGGGGAGCTGATCGGCCCCGGCCACAACTCGGTCACGACTGACGCCGAGGGGCGGGACGTGATCGTCTTCCACTCCTGGGACCGGCAGCGCACGGCCCGGCGGTTGCGGCTTCGTGGGCTGCACATCGACGCGTCGGCGCCGTCGATCGCCGTCGGGCACGAATCCGACGCTTCTCTAGGATGAGGCGCCACGGCGATCGGCCGGGGGCGAGGGAGGCGAACGGTGGCGACGCGTAGGCCCGTGATCAAGGACGTCGCGGCGCTCGCAGGGGTGTCCTGGAAGACCGTCTCCAATGTCATGAACGACCGGCCCGTCGTCAAGCCCGAGACGAGGCAGCGGGTGCTCGACGCCGTCGCGACGCTCGGGTACACACCCAACCACGCCGGCCGGGACCTGCGCGAGGGCCGGTCCCGCTCGGTCGCGCTCGTGCTCCCCGAGCTCGAGAACCCGTACTTCGCCCGCCTGGCCGAGTACGCCGAGCGCGCGCTGGCTGATCGAGGCCGCACGTTGTCGATCGAGCTGACCGGCGGCGACGCCGACCGCGAGGCCGCGTACCTGCAGGGTGCCACCGCACGAGAGTTCAGCGCGGTGCTGCTGTCAGCCACTCGGGTCTCGGAGCAGAGCGTCGTCAACAGGCCGGACTGGACACCGCTGGTGCTGCTCGGCGAACGCGTCTCGAATGTCGCGGTGCCGCACATTGCGATCGATAACGCCGGCGCCACCGTCGACCTGGTGCGTCACCTGGTGGCGGGAGGCCGTCGGCACATCGGGTTCATCGGCGCACCGGAGTCGGCGCTGCCCTCGACCGGAAGCGTCCGGCTCGCCGGGTTCCAGGCGGCCATGCGGTTCGCCGACCTGCCGGTGGCGAACATCCAGCGCTGCATCGACTGGAACCGTGAGGACGGCTATCGGCTCATGCAGCAGATGCTGGCGGTCGGGGACCCGCTCGATGCCGTGGTGTGTGCGAACGACCTGATGGCGATCGGTGCGGTCCGGGCACTCGTGGAGTCCGGGCGGCGAGTGCCCGACGACGTCGCGCTCGTTGGATTCGACGACATTGCCGAGGCTGCGTGGTGCAGTCCGCCGTTGACCACGATCCGACCGGACCTGGAGCTGCTGGTGCGCCACGCGCTGGACGCCGCCCTCACGCCCGACGGCGTGCGTGAGCGCGGGAGCGAGATCGTGGTGCCGCACGAGCTCGTGGTACGCGCGTCATCGGCCCCGAAGGGTTGATCAACGCTCGAACTTGGTCGACAGGATCAGGGAGGTGGTGGTGCGCTCGACGCCGTCGAGGGCACCGATCCGGTCGGTGAGCACGTCCATGTCCTGGACCCCGGTCGCCACGACGATCGCGACGAGGTCGTGGCTGCCGCTGACCGAGTGGAGGCTGCGGACCTCGGGTAGCTGGTGCAGCGCACGGACCACGGCGGCCGACTGCTTCGGTCCGACCGTGATGAGGATGTGCGCCCGCAGCCGGTCCTGCTCCACGTCATCGGCGACGCGCACCGTGTAGCCGCGGATGACGCCGTCGCGTTCGAGGCGCTGCATGCGGCTCTGCACCGTGGTGCGCGAGAGGCTGAGCCTGCGCGCGATCTCGGCTGTGGAGGCGCGCGCGTCCTCGCGCAGGATCGAGAGCAGGCGCTCGTCGGTGGAGCTCAGCCGCATGAGACCTCCAGATTGGGCGAATCGCCGAGATTGCGTGCGAAATTGCGCAGATTGAGGGTACCAACCGCCGAGGCCGTCCCGGATGATGAGATGCACCCCGCCCTCGCTCCAGGAGGACACGATGTCTCACACGGACTTCTCCCTCAGTCTGATCGACAAGCTCGCCCCGCTCCGCGCGACCGGTGGTGCGCGCCGCACGGAGGGACTCGACGACGAGACCCTCGAGCGATTCGCCGCCACCCACCCTGAACTCGTGACCGCGGTGGATGCGGCCGTGCTCGAGTACCGGGGCCTGCAGCGAGGCTTCGCCGATCTCCTCGAGCTCGACGAGGACGCCCAGGTTGCCGCCGTCCAGGCCGGCTTCGTCAACTTCTACCCGCAGGACGGCGTCAACCCGTACGTGGCGCTGGTGGCACGCGGCCCGTGGGTGGTCACGCTGAAGGGTGCCGTGCTCTACGACACCGGTGGTTACGGGATGCTCGGTTTCGGCCACGCCCCGCAGCGCGTTCTCGACGCGATGGCGAAGCCGCAGGCGATGGCCAACATCATGACGCCGAGCGTGGCGCAGCTGAAGGTCGACCGCGCGCTGCGCGCCGAGATCGGGCACACCCGCGGCGAGTGCCCCTACGCCAGCTTCATGTGCCTCAACTCGGGCTCGGAGTCGGTGTCGCTGGCGGCCCGGATCGCCGACATCCACAGCAAGACGATGACTGACCCTGGCGGCCGCTACGCGGGCCGCGTGATCAAGCGCGTGGTCGTCAAGGGCAGCTTTCACGGCCGCACCGAGAAGCCGGCGCTGTTCTCGGACTCCAGCCGGCAGACCTACACCGACATGCTCGCGAGCTTCCGCGGCGAGGACACCGTGATCGCGGTGGAGCCGTACGACAGCGACGCGCTAGCCCAGGTGTTCGCAGCTGCCGAGACCGAGGGCTGGTTCATCGAGGCGATGTTCCTCGAGCCGGTCATGGGGGAGGGCGACCCCGGTCGCAGCGTGCCGCCGGAGTACTACGCCGCCGCTCGTGCCCTCACGGCCGAGCACGGCTCGCTGCTGCTGGTCGACTCGATCCAGGCGGGACTGCGGGCCACCGGAACGCTCTCGATCGTGGACTACCCGGGCTTCGAGGGTCAGGACGCTCCCGACATGGAGACCTACTCGAAGGCGCTCAACGCCGGCCAGTACCCGCTGTCCGTCCTCGCGCTGAGCGAGCACGCGGCTGCGGTCTACCGCCGCGGTGCCTATGGCAACACGATGACCGCCAACCCCCGCGCGCTCGACGTGGCCTGCGCGGTCCTCGGCCTGCTGACTCCTGAGCTTCGACGGAACATCCAGGACCAGGGGAGCTACGCCGTCGAGCAGCTCGAGAAGCTCCGCACCGAGCTCGGCGGACTGATCACCCAGGTCCAGGGGACCGGCCTGCTGTTCTCGTGCGCGCTGGACCCCCGCTTCAAGGCCTACGGGGCGGGCTCGGTCGAGGAGTGGCTGCGCGAGCACGGCCTCGGGGTCATCCACGGCGGCGAGAACTCGCTGCGCTTCACGCCGCGGTTCGAGGCCGGCGAGGACGAGATCGATCTGATCGTCGCGCTCGTCGGGCGCGCGCTGGCCGAAGGGCCTCGACAGGCCGCGTAGCGGCCGCGTCATCCCAGAGTCGCCGCGGCCATCTCTCGCGCTGCGCGGGCGGGGTGCTGGCCGTCCTGGGTGGCGGCGACCACCAGCGTCCCCTCGATCAGCAGGTGAAGCTGCTCCGCGGCCCGTTCAGGATGGGCATGGCCGAGGGCCTGGACCTCGCGAACGAGCATCTCGCGCAGCCGCCGCCTGAACGCTTCCGTGTGTGCGTGTGCGGGATGCTCAGGATCGGAGAGTGCCAGGTCGGTGGCGAAGTACCGGCAGCCGCGGAACTCCGGCGTCGAAACGAGTCCGTCGAGCTGATCGAAGAGTCCGAGCAGACGTTCACGCGGCGCGGTGGAGCCCGCCAGCGCCTCCTCGTACCAGGCCAGGTCTTCCTCGGAGGCGCGCTGCAGCACCGCCTCGATCAGCCCGTCCTTGCCGCCGAAGTGCTCGTAGAGCGACCGGCGCGCCACGTTCGCCTCGGTGAGCAGCGCCTCCACGCCGACCGACGCGCCGCGCTCGTAGAAGAGCCGCTGACCGGCCCTGAGCAGACGCTCCCGAGGTCCTGCTGTCGTGCTCATCTGTTCCCCACTTCTTGACGGTAGACCGATCAGTCTATACCGTGGCGCCTAGTAGACCGATTGGTCTATCGATCGAGGAGGACGCGATGAGCACCAGCAGCGGTGGGGCCGCCCGTGGCACGGCGGAGACGATCGCCCTGTTCAACGAGGCATTCCGGCGCCGCGACAAGCAGGCGCTCGCGGGGCTCGTCCACGAGGAGTGCGTGATGGTGGCGGCACAGCCGGCGCCCGATGGCGCAGCCTCGGTCGGTCGGGAGGCGTGCCTCGCGTTCTGGGGCGAGTTGCTCGACGACGAGAGCAGCACCTTCGAGGTCGAGCACACGTTCGCTGCCGACGACTGGGCCACGGTGCGCTGGCGCTTCCGCTTCGGACCGACCGATGCCGAGTCGGTGCTCGGCGTGAACGTCACGCGGGTGAGCGACGGCCAGGTCATCGAGCAGCTCGGCTATACCAAGACCCCGGGCGGCCTGCCGCTGCCTGAGTGAGATCCGACCGCACAAGACAAGGAGCAGACATGATCATCATCGCCGGACATACGCTTGTGGACGCAGCAGACCGCGACGCCAACGTCGCAGCCTTCCGCGGCCTCGTCACGCGTGCGCGAGAGGCCGACGGGTGCCTCCATTTCTCCATGACCGCCGACTCCGTGGACCCCGGGCGCACCAACATGCTCGAGATCTGGCGCGACGCCGACGCGCTCGATGCGTGGCGCAAGCGCGCGCGGGGACCGCGTGCCACGAAACCGCACCACGTCGACGTCAAGCGGTACGACGCCGCCGACGGCGGCCCGCTGTTCTGAACTGCGTGAGGCCGGGATGTCGATGCTCACCGTGGCGACGCCGGGCACCGCGGTCCGGCCTCAGCTCCGACCGAGTGGCGCCGAGGCGACCGACAGGTAGAACGGGGAGGGCACGACGGGGCGCTGGCCGCGCACGATCCGGCGACCGAGAAAGGCCGGCCACCGAGGCGTATCCCGCACGCCCGTGGCGAAGAGAATGGTGCGATCCAGCTCGGAGTCATGAAGGATGCCCGGGCCGTATACACCTCGGGCGACCGCGGCGGGCATGTGCCGATCGCCGGTGTTCAGCACATGCTGCGGCACCGACCAGCGACGGCGATCGGCGCTGAGCTCATCGGCTGTCGCGATCCAGAGTCCCTGCGGCGGGAAGCCTCCGGTACCGTGAAGGTCGGCACCTCGCGCGAGAACCATGATCCAGCCATCGTTGGTGCGGGTCACGGCGTTGTCGAAGAATCCTTCCTCCGGCGTCGCGAACACCTCGGGTTCCGACCAGCTGAGGCCGTCCACGCTCTCAGCCGCACGAAGCTCGTAGTCGGGCAGGTCGCCGGGGCCGATCTCGTACGGATTGGCTTGATACCACATCACGTAGCGTCCGTCGCCGTAGGCGACAAGAGGCTCCAGCACGCTCGATCTGGGGGCCACCCCCGTGATCAGCGGCTCCTCGAGACGCCCCCACTCGTCGTCGACGAGCTCGAGCGCCCCGATCGCGTAGCTACTGCGGCGACCGTACTGCTGCAGGGAGGCGCGGCCGGTGTAGTAAAGGCGCGCAGGCTGGTCTCCCACGGGTGGGACGTACGACGGCGTGTGCATCCCTGCGGCATCCCAGGCATGCCGCGGAGGATCGGCCACGAGGGCGCGCGCACGCCCGCGCCGGTCGACATCGATCTGCCACGAGCGTCGCGCTGGGTCGGCCCCCGGCGCGAGCGTCGCGACGTACAGGCGGTTGCGAAACGACGTGGAGAAGCCACCGAGGAACATGGTCGGAACCGCGTTGATGACATGCACATCAGGATCACCGAGACCCAGGACGCCCCGAGGCATGGGACCGTCCACCATGTCCCACAGGGTGGTGATGTGGGCTGGGGTGATGACGTCAAGCACTGATGGCCTCCGAGGAATTGAGCACGCCGAGCAGCGTGGACTCCCCTGGGGATCAGGTAGGTCGTTGATCCGACGCTAGCAGACCGTCCGGCTAAGCCTCCGCGAGCGCCTTGCGGATCCGCTTCTCGCTCACGGTGACCGCGGTACCGAGCTGTTGCGCGAACAGGCTGACGCGCAACTCCTCGATGAGCCAGCGCGCCTGGGCGAGGTTCGTGCGGCGCTGCAGCGGCCCGTGCTCGGCGGCGGTGGTGGCCGCCCACCACGCATCGGAGAGCTCGCGCACCTGCCACGCGAGCTGAGCGTCGCGGCCGGGGCTCTGCTCGGCCTTGCCGATGCGAGCCACGTCGGCCTTCAAGTAGCGCGCCAGATGGCCGAGCTGCTCCGGTGGCGTGCGGGAGATGAAGCCGTCACCGAGCAGCGACGCCTGGTGCGCGCGCACGTCCTCGAGTGTGGCCAGCAGCGCCATCGATGTCGCCCGCCGCACCTCGGCGTCCACCTCGCGTGAGGCTGTCAGCGCGGCGGCTGCCTGACGAGATACCTGAAGGACCGTGTCCTCGAACCGTTCCCGCAGCGCCGAGGTCAGCGTCTCCACCTCGCGGCGGCTGCGCACCGCGGTCAGATCGCGACCCACGGTCAGTGCGGCCGCGGCGGCCAGCTGGATGTCCGCGACCAGGGCGTCGGTGCTGGCGTACGGGCTCGCGGCGAGCGCGAGCGTCTCGGCGGTCGACCAACGGCTGGTGACGCGACCGACCGGCAGCGCCAGCGCATCGCTGAGGAGCCGCCACACGCCGCGCGGATGCTCGCTCGCCTGCTCGTCGGCAGTGGCGAGGACCCGGATGGTGACCGGGCCTCGCGGGGACGCCCCGCCGTCGACCACGAGTGACGGATACCCCACGACGTCCTGACCATGAGACCGCCCACCGACCGACTCGGCAACCTCCCATTCGCCCACCAGGGCCTTCTGCCCGGTATCGGGCGGTGTACCGCTCACAACCCCCTGCTCGGCAGGCCTGCTGGCCTTCCGGACGGCGGCGCGCACGGCTTGCTGCACCGCCTCGCCCGAGTGCCGGGCGAGGGTGCGCTGAAGGTCGCGCAGGTCCTTGCCCTCGCCGAGCACAGCGCCGCGCTCGCCATGGACCCGGAACGTGATGCGCAAGTGCGCGGGCAGCTTGCCCGGATCCCAGGCGTCGGCGGGGATGTCGGCGTCCTTCAGGCGCCGGGCGGCGTCGGTGAAGGCCTCGGCATACGACGGCGCCCCGTCGGGTGCGCTCGCCACGCTCGCCCAGGTCGGGAGCCGGGTCTGGATCGCTGCTGCCACGTCCGGTGCCGGCACCAGTTGCACGCGCACCGGCTTGGGAAAGGCGCGGATCGTGGCGACGGCGAGTTCGCCGGCAAGTCCGGGCACCAGCCAGTCGAAGCCGTTCGGGCGCAGTCGGGGAAGCACCGCGATCGGGACGTGAACAGTGACGCCGTCGGCATCGTCGCCCGGAGCGAACTGGTAGGTGATCGGCAGCTCCAGGTCGCCCTGGCGCCAGGTGTCCGGGAACAGGTGGGGGTCGCTCGCGTCCCCGGCATCCGGGACCAGATCCGCGATGCTCAGCGTGAGCAGGTCGGGCGTCTCGCGCCGTGCGTCCTTCCACCAGGCGTCGAAGGCGCGGGCGCCGGTGACCGACTCGGGCACGCGTGCGTCGTAGAAGGCGACCAGCGCCTCATCGTCAACCATCAGATCACGACGCCGCGAGCGAGCCTCGAGTTCCTCCGCCTCGGCGCGCACCGCCTCGTTGTCCTTGACGAAGCGGTGATGGGTGCGCCAGTCGCCCTCTACGAGCGCGTGCCGGATGAAGAGGTCGCGAGCGTCGGCAGCGTCCACACGCGCGTACGGCACGGTGCGGTCGGCGATCACCGGCATCCCGTACAGCAGCACCTTCTCCTTCACCATCGCCGCGCCCTGTTTGGAGGACCAGTGCGGCTCGGAGTAGGTGCGCTTGACCAGGTGCTCGGCCAGCGGCTCGACCCACTCCGGCTGGATCCGCGCGACCGTGCGCGCGAACAAGCGAGACGTTTCCACCAGCTCGGCCGCCATCGCCCAGGCCGGCGCTTTCTTGGCCAGTCCGGAGCCGGGAAAGATCACGAAACGGGTGCCGCGGGCGCCGAGGTAGTCGCGCTTGCGCTCGTCGTAGGAGCCGATGTGGCTGAGGAGACCCGACAACAGGGCCTGGTGCACCCGATCGGGGTCGGTCGCACCGCCGTCGTGCGGCTTGATCCTCATCCCCAGCGGCTTGGCGAGCTGGCGGAGCTGGCTGTGCACGTCCTGCCACTCACGCACACGCAGGTAGTGAAGGAACTCCGACTTGCACATCCGCCGGAACGCGCTGCCGGAGAGCTCGCGTTGCTGCTCGCGCAGGTAGTCCCAGAGCTTCAGCAGCGACAGGAAGTCCGAGGTCGGGTCGGCGAACCGTCGGTGCTTCTCGTCGGCCTGCTGCTGGGCGTCGGCGGGCCGCTCGCGCACGTCCTGCACGCTCAACGCTGCCACGATGACCATCACCTCGCGCACGCATCCGAGTCGATCCGCCTCCACCAACATCCGGCCCAGCCGCGGGTCGATCGGCAGCTGAGCCAGCTTGCGCCCGACGTCGGTGAGCCGGTTCCCCGACGCATCCCCGCCCCGACGGGCGCTCGAGGTCACCTCGAGCGCGTGCAGCTCCGTGAGCAGCTGCATGCCGTCACGAACCGCGCGGGAGTCCGGTGCGTCCACGAACGGGAAGGCGCCCACGTCGCCCAGCCCGAGCGCCGTCATCTGCAGGATCACGCTCGCGAGCGAGGTGCGCAGGATCTCCGGCTCCGTGAACTCGGGGCGACCCTCGTAGTCGCGCTCGGAGTAGAGGCGGATGCAGATGCCGTCGGCCACGCGGCCGCAGCGGCCGGCACGCTGGTTCGCGCTCGCCTGCGACACCGCCTCGATCGGCAGCCGCTGCACCTTCGTGCGATTGGAGTATCGCGAGATCCGCGCCGTTCCCGGGTCGACCACGTACCGGATCCCCGGCACCGTCAGCGAGGTCTCCGCCACATTGGTCGCGAGCACGATGCGCCGGGTCGAGTGCGACTCGAACACCCGGTGCTGCTCGGCAGCGGACAGTCGCGCGTACAGCGGCAGCACCTCGACGGCGCCCGGCACCGTGCTGCGCTCACCCGGCCTGGTGTAGCGGCGGCCGAGGTGGTCGGCGAGCGCCTCGGTCGCGTCCTTGATCTCGCGCTCGCCCGAGCAGAACACGAGGATGTCGCCGGGGCCCTCGGCCATCAGCTCGTCGCACGCCTCCACGATCCCGGTCGGCTGGTCGATCGCTTCGTCCCTGCCCGACGGCGGGGCCTCGTCTCGGTCCTCCTCCTCGCCGACATCGGGGACCAGCGGGCGGTACCGCACCTCGACCGGGTAGGTGCGGCCGCTCACCTCGATCACTGGGGCGGGCCTGCCCTCGGGTCCGAAGTGCTCGGCGAACCGCTGGCTGTCGATCGTCGCGGAGGTGATGATCACCTTGAGGTCCGGTCGCTGCGGGAGCAGCCGCTGCAGGTAGCCGAGGATGAAGTCGATGTTGAGGGAGCGTTCGTGCGCCTCGTCGACGATGATCACCTGGTACCGCCGCAGCATCGGGTCGCGCTGGATCTCGGCGAGCAGGATGCCGTCGGTCATCAGCTTGACGAGCGTGGTCTCGCTGACGTGGTCGGTGAAGCGCACCTGGTACCCGACCGCGCCGCCCATCGGGACGCCCAGCTCCTCGGCGATCCGCTCGGCGACAGTGCGCGCAGCGATCCGGCGGGGCTGCGTGTGCCCGATCGAGCCGTCGATGCCGAAGCCCAGCTCGAGGCAGATCTTCGGGAGCTGCGTCGTCTTGCCGGACCCGGTCTCACCGGCGACGATCACCACCTGGTGGTCACGGATCGCTGCGGCGATGTCGTCGCGTCGCGCCGAGACCGGCAGCTGCTCGGGGTAGCCGATGCGCGGGACCGCCGCGCGGCGCTTGGCGAGCAGCTCCTCCGACGGCACGACCCAGCCATCTCGACGAGGGCCACCCGAACGCCGAGACCCGCTCCGCCGTCGTCGCCCCCGCCTGCCCCGCGACGCGGGGTCGCCGGACCCGCGGCCCGGATCGGCCGTCGGCGCGGAGGAGTCGGAGGTCACGACCAACCATTCTCCCTGAGGCGTCCAGCGCGATTTGACGTGACACACGTGCCGGCGCGGCACCGCGGTCACGAGGGATGCGAGGGTAGGCGCGTGAAGGTGGTCGGCTGGGTGCTGGTCGGGCTGCTCGCGATCGCGGGCGTGCTCACGCTCGACCCTGCAGTGGTGGGCCTGTCGGAGCTCACCCCGGTGCTGCAGGCGATCTCGATGCGCGGTCTACTCGCTCTCGGAGCCGGTGCGCTCGGGGTACTGCTCCTGGTGATCGCACTGCTCGCGCGCAAGACAGCCGGCAAGGGACGCCGGCTACTCGTGGTGGGCGTGCTCGCGCTCCTCGTCGGGGCCGGTCACGTCGGCGTGCTGATCGAGCGCGGGACGTCGGCGGGTGAGCCGTTCGGAGTGGCGCCCGACGGCGCGATCGACGTCCTCACCGTCAACACGCTCGGAGCACGTGGCGGCGTCGGCGAGCTGGTGACGATGGTGGACGCGCTCGAGCCGGACGTGATCGCCCTGCAGGAGACCCCGGCCGAGGATGCCGAGCGGCTCGCTGCCGGGGTCGGGGGCGAGTACCAGGTGTTCACGGCCACCACCGGACCGCAGCCCGTGCAGGCCACGGCGCTGCTGATCTCGGTCGAGCTCGGTGCGTACACCCAGCGGGAGGCGCCCGCCACCCGGTTCGGGGGAGTGTGGGCGGCGCCGGTCGACGGCGGTGGGCCCGACCTGCTCTCCGTGCACCCGGTGCCGCCGGTGCCGGGCAACGTGCCTACCTGGCGTGCTGAGCTCGCGGCGATCACGGGGCTGTGCACCAGGGTGCCGGGCGTGGTGCTCGCCGGCGATTTCAACGCGACCGTCGACCACGCCGCGCTGCGCGACTCGCGGTGCCTGGACGGGTCGATCGACACCGGTGGCCACGCGACCTGGCCGGCGGCGAGGTCGCCGCTGCTCGGGACGCCGATCGATCACGTGCTGATGGATCCAGGGGCCTGGGAACCAATGGCGTCGAGGGTGCTCGAGGCTCCGGGGTCCAGCGATCACCGCGCCGTGCTGGTGCGGATCGTGCCGGTCTCGTGAGGTGCATGCGGTAGGAAATAGCCATGGTGTGGAACTCCGACGTCCAGCGGGACGACAACGCGCGCATCTCCGCGCTCGAGGCCACGGTGGCCGATCTGCAGCGGCGAATCGCCGCGCTCGAGGCCGCCGGGGGCGCCGCTGGCGCGGGAGCCGAGTCGCCTTATGGGACCGCCGACTCGGCCGGCGCAGTTGACCCATGGTCGGTGCCACCCTGGCCGGAGATCGTGCACCTGATCCTGCGAGACAAGAAGATCCAGGCCATCAAGGTCTACCGCGAGCACTTCGCTGTCGGGCTGAAAGAGGCCAAGGAGGCGGTCGAGGAGGCGGAGCGGCGCGTCCGCGGGTGAGGCTCGCTCGATCTACACGTCTCTACTGTCGTCGATAGATCTCGGGAGACAGTCCGATCCGCGACATGCCCTACCTGACTATCCCGATATCTGCCGTTCTTGCTAGAGAGCCGGATACTGTCCGATCGTGGACCCGATCAGGAACCCGTACGCACCCGGCGCCGGGCAGCGCCCGCCCGAGCTGGCCGGCCGCGACAGCGAACTGCACGCTTTCGACGTGGTGCTGGAGCGCGTCGCGCGAGGTCGGCCGGAGCGGTCGATCGTGCTCACCGGCTTGCGCGGCGTGGGCAAGACGGTCCTGCTCAACGCGCTGCGGTCGGCGGCGGTGCGCGCACGGTGGGGAACCGGCAAGCTGGAGGCGCGCCCGGACCAGTCGCTGCGCCGCCCGCTGTCGGCGGCACTGCACACAGCGATCCGTGAGCTCGGCCGCCCGGGCGACTCCGACAGCGTCCTCGGAACCATCAAGGCGTTCGCGTTGCGCGCCGCCCCGCCCAAGGCGAACCTGCGTGACCGCTGGAACCCGGGTATCGACGTGCCGGCGACCACCGGCCGCGCCGACTCCGGCGACATCGAGATCGACCTCGTCGAACTGCTGACCGACGTGGCCGGCCTGGCTGCTGACGCGG
>NZ_JBMDXJ010000359.1:0-5986 GCF_048594945.1 Pseudactinotalea sp.
CCCCCGACCTTACGACACCGATCAGCGCCCGAACGTGGCGACTGTGCGCCAGCAGCCCTCAGCAGACCTGAGTTAGCTCGATTCAGATGGTGACCGCAATGCGCCCATCGACCGTCCGGTGTAGCACTGCTCCACTGTCGGTCGGATCATGTTCGCTGTTCGTGCGACTGGATCTGCGCCGCGATCTCCTGCCATGCCGCGATGTCCAAGAAGTGCCCCGTGTCAGGAAGCGTGTGAACCTCGCTCGCCAGCGCTTCCATGACCCGAGGGCGGATGTGTTTCGGCGGCACGAAAGGGTCGTACTCCCCGCTGCTGACGAGCAGGGGCCGGCGGGCGGCTAGGCGAAGTGTCTCGTCGGCGACGGGCGAGGGGGCCAGGCTGGGATAGGTGTAGCGACCGACGAGAGTCATCCACTCGATCCAGCTGGGAACCGGGGACTGCCCCGGGCCCTGGAGATGTCGCACGAGACGGGACGCGGTTCGCGGGGTGGGGGACAATGCCCATCGAGCGAAGGCGTACAGCAGTGCGGGAGGCAGCCGGAGCCGGCGGATGCCGGCGGGTGAGATCAGGACGCGCGCACTGATCCATGGCGACGCAGCGCTCAGTGCCACAGCTGCGCCTCGGGAGTGCCCGATCACCGTGACGGACTCACCAAGGTGATCGAGAACCTCAGCGAACCAGACTGCGAGCTGTCGATCGCGCGCACCCTGCACGCGACGAGGCGAGCTGAGGCCGGGCTCGCCCGGCACATCGACGGCGATGACCCGGTGACGGCGTGCCAGGACACCGATAGCGGGGAGGTAGTTGGCGGCACAGCTGTTGGAACCGGGCAGGAGCACGACCGTACTCGGCGCGTCGACCGAGCCTGCTCGGACCAGATGGGTCGGCCCGGCAACGGTCGTGACGACCTCCCTGTCGTGGGCCTGCGGCCAGGAGTCGAACTCGCCTTCGCACCAGGCCGTGATGATGGCGCGTGCGCGCGCCGCCTTGGCGTATCGATAGATGTGCTCTTCCACAGCTCACTCGGCCCCAGGGAACGTGGGCAAGGAGAAACCGCTCATGGTGAACCTTCGCTCTGACGGGGATAGGGAACGCCTATGCGTCCGCCGACCAGGCTTCCCGGCTCACCAACGGTCAGCGTAGCGGTTGCCGAGACCCCCTACAGGCCCAGTACCGGCATGAGCGCCAGCATGTTCTCGCTGACGTGTGCGGAGCTGGTTGACTCGTCCTCGTCGTCGTGGCGAGCTACGAGCAAGCGCATGGTGAGCGCGAACGCGGCGGCAAAACCGGCAGCAGCCGCGACGAGCACGATCCCGCCATTGCGGTGCCACCATGATGAATGATCTTCCGCTGTTCGACGATGAAGCATTACGGCGTCCTCTCGTGGGTCGTGAGCGCGCGGATATCGGTTCCTGGGGCGAACGGGTGGCCGCTCAGGGCTGCCGAGCGAGCGATTGTGATAGCGCCCAGGGCAGAGGTGAGCAGCTGCAGGGCGACGGCCAGTGCGACCTTGATCAGGGAGCTGATCTCCGGGTCGGTCAGTACGGCTCCGACCGTCACGAAGACCACGCCGAGACCGGCGGCTGTGGCCACCGAGGAGCCTCGAGCGTAGACGTCCCGCAACCGCCACAGGCCCGCGGCGGCGCTGATGAATATCAGGGCACCCAGGACCATGAAGACCTGCCCGGTCACGGAGAGTGCGGTCATCGCTTCCCTCCCGTCAGCGCGCGGGCAAGGGAGATCGCGGCGAGAAACCCGACGAGAGTGGCAATCAACACCAGGTCGAAGGTGCCGGCGCGGGCTAGCCGCGTGCCGATCAGGGCGATGATCGCGATGAGGCTGAAGGTGAGCAGGTCGGCTGCGATGACTCGGTCCGCGGGAGTCGGCGCACGCAAGATCCGCCAGCCGGACAGCAGCAGGGCGATGCCGCAGCCTGCCAGAGCGATGTCGAGGGCGATCATGGGGTCCTCCGCAGACTCCAGCTGTGCAACAAGCGGCGATCCATGTCCAGCAGGTCGGCCAGCGCCTGCTCGGTGGATCGGTGGTACATCGAATGCACGAGGACCACGGATCGCTCGCTGTCGCTGTCGTGGCCGAGCACGAGCGTGCCGGGGGTGAGCGTGATCAGCACGCTGATGGCTGTGGTGTGCAAGTCCGCGGCGCGCCCCAGCTCCAGGCGCACCACGCGGGGTGTGGCCCGCGAACCCGGCGTGAGCACATCGGCCAGCACCTGTGCCGAGGAGCGGATGACCTGCCAGGCGAACCATGCGGTGAAGGCCACGACGCGGAGCGGCAGTGTCAGGGCGGCGCTCACACCAGCACCGCCTGCACGTATGCGGTGGTGTCGACCAGACCAGCCGCCGCGGTCGCGGTCAGATCCAGCAGTCCCTGCGCGCCCACGCCGAGCCCGAGCGTCACCGCAGCCAGGGCAACTGCAGGAGCGGTCATCGCCCAGCGCCGGGCGCGCGGCGGGTCGTCGAGTGTGACCGAGCCCATGGACCGGGTTCCGGAGCGCTGCAGCGTGGGCGCGAAGACCGCGGAGAAGATCTTCAGCATCGACAGCAACGTGATGACGCTGACCACGAGCGCGATCACCACGGCGATGACCTGACCGGCGTCGAACGCGGCCAGGATGAGGGTGAGCTTGGCCACGAACCCGGAGAACGGGGGCAGCCCCGCCAACGAGAGCGCCGCTGCACCGAACGCCGCAGCCAGAACCGGGTGGCGGCCGACGTGGCCTCGCAGATCCTCGAGCGTGTCAGTGCCGTAGCGGGTCTCGATTGCTCCGACGGACAGGAACAGCGACGCCTTCACGATCATGTGGTGCAGCAGGTAGAAGATGCCGGCCGTGAGGCCGATCGGCCCGAAGAGGGCTACCCCAAGCAGGATGTAGCCGATCTGGGAGACCATGTGAAAAGCCAGGATCGAGCGCATCCGGTTCTCACCGGCGGCACCGAGGACGCCGACGAGCATCGTGGCGCAGAACAACACGACCCCGATCCAGAGGTAGCGCTGGTCGCCATCGAAGACGACGGCGTAGATCCGGTAGATCGCATAGATCGCCACCTTGGTGTGCAAGCCCGAGAACAGTGCGGTCACGGCTGGGGAGGTCGAGGGATAGGCGCGGGCCAACCATCCGTGGACCGGGACCACTGCCGCTTTCATCGCCAGCGCCAGCAGACATAGCCCCGTCGCGGCCGCGACCTGTGGCGAATGCGCCGCTGCGCCGGCCAGCTCCGCGAGGTTCACGGTGCCAGCCGCGCCGTAGACCAGCGCGACCCCGGTCAGGAACATGGTGGAGACGAACAGGTTGAAGGTCACGTACAGCCGCGAGCCGGTGACGGCGCGATCGGTTCCACGCCGTCGACGGGCGATCATCAGCAGCCCGTAGGAGGGCAGCAGCATCACCTCGATGAAGACGAACAGGTTGAACAGGTCCGCGGTCAGCAGGGCGCCGTTGACGCCTGCGGTCAGGACCATCAGAAGGGGCGCGAACAGCGGCAGCCGACCGACGCCTGACCCGAGTGCGAAGACGGCACAGGCCAGCGACAGCACCCCTGCCACGAGCACCATCAGCGCAGAGAACACGTCAACCACGAACGGGATTGCGATGCCCGGTCCCCAACCGCCGACCTGGTGCGCGAGGACGCTGCCATCGGCGGTGGCCGCGACCAGGACCACACCTGCGACGAGATTGAGCACCAGGAGCACGATCATGATCGTGGCGGGCCAGTGACCGCGCCGGCGCACCAGCAGCGCCACCCCCGCGGCCAGCAGCGGAGTCGCCACCACCAGCGGCAACAGCTCCTGCCTCATCGCCCCGCCTCTTCCTCGAGTCCCGCGACGCGCCCGCGTGCCGGAGCGGTGCCGTCGCTGTCCGTGTCCTGGTCCGAGCCTTCCGAGCTGCCCGCGGCATCGCCGCCAGGCCCGTGCTCGGCCGGGCCGTCGACGTCGTCGGACGAACCGGTGACGGCGAGCACGAGCAGGTAGATGGTGATCGCGAAGGCGATCACGATGGCCGTCAGCACGAAGGCTTGCGGCAGCGGATCCGCAGTCGTGCCCGGGTCAAGGTCGCCGCCCAGCGGCTCGCCGCGGCGATCCGAGCCGCCGGCGCTGAAGAGCAGCAAGTTGACGGCGTGACTGAGCAGCACGAATCCGAGGATGACGCGCAGCAGGTCCCGCTGAAGCAGCAGATACACGGCTCCGGTCACCAGCACACCGATGCTCAGGGCGAGGAACATCAGCGCCTCACCGCCTCGCGGCCGGTGGTGCCCACCCGCACCACGGCCGACAGCATCATCCCCAGCACCGCCAGATAGACGCCGACGTCGAAGATCAATGCCGTTGTCAGCTTGACACCTAGGATCTCGGCGTGGAGGGGGCGCAGGAACGACCCGTCGAACAGTCCGAGCACCCCGGTTCCGACAGCGACCAGCACGCCGACTGCGGCAATCGTCAGGTAAGGGCGCTGGACGCGCGGCACTTCGTCGGTGGCCGAGGCCAGGTAGGCCAGCACCAACGCCGATGCCCCCACCAGGGCAGCGATGAAGCCGCCGCCTGGTGCGTTGTGCCCACGCAGCAGCAGGTACACAGAAATGGCAATCATCACGGGGATCAGCGCCCGGTCGGCCGTGGTCAGGAATCGGCTGTTGCGCTCGGGGTCGCGCAGCGGTCCGCTCATGACCTGGCCCGGCCGCTCCACCAGGCGCCGAGCATCAAGCAAGGCCGAGATCGCCACTGCACCGATGGCCAACACCACGAGCTCTCCCAAGGTATCCAGCGCCCGGTAGTCCACGAGGATCGTGTTGACCACGTTGGTCCCGCCGGTGTCGTCCTGTGCATGGATCTGGAAGTAGCGCCCCACCTCCGACAGTGATCGGTGCCCGGTGAAGACGAGCGTGGCACCGGTGGCTGCTACACCGGCGGCAACGGCCGCCGTGGCGGCCGCCGCTGACCGGCGCCGACGGCCGGTGCGTGAGAAGAGTCGCGACATCCGCGGCAGCACCAGCACCATCGCCGCGACCGTCAGCACCTCGACCAGCAATTGGGTCAGTGCCACGTCGGAGGCGCCCAGCACCAGGAACCAGAGCACGACGCCGAACCCGGCCGTACCCGCACCCAGCACCGCCGTCAACCGCGCGCGCGCTGTCAGCACCGCCACCACTCCCAGCAGCAGCAGCGCCAGCAAACCCACGTCGATCGGGGCGACCGCACCCGTCGCCGATGGTGGCAGACCACGCCACAACCACAGCGGCGCGATCGTCGCGCAACCTAACAGCACCACCGGCACCGCCAGCTGACGAGCAGGCACGTCCGATCGTGTCAGATCGCCGGTCCGGCGACCGATCGCGATGATGGCGTCGTGGACCGCCTGGACAGTATCCGAACCGGTCCACGGCAGCAGCTGACGGTGGACCAGGACGCGCTCCAGGACGTGCCGTCCGGCGGTGACCAGCAACACCCCGAGCACGATCGCGACGGTGGACAGCACCAAGGCGAGGTTCACGCCGTGCCACAGGGACAGCGAGGGGACGTCGCCTGCCTCGATACCGGCGACGGCCATCACCGCCGGAGCCACCACTGGCTCCAGCAGCGCTACGCCTGGTCCGAGCACGAGGCCGGCGACGGCCGAGACCGCGATCGCCACCGACATCGGAGCCGAGTCACGCCAGCGCGACAGCAGCGGGACCGGGGGACCGAACATCGTGGCCACCACCACCCGGGCGCTGTAAGCCACGGTCAAGACGGCACTGAGCACCACCGCTGCGGTCGTCACCACCACAACGACGGGATCGCCGGGACCGTGCACAAAGGCGTCGATGAGGAGCTCCTTGCTGGCGAATCCCAGCGTCGGCAGCACCCCAGCCATGCTCAGCGAAGCCACCACCAGCATCGCCTTGTCCCAGGGCATGGCCCTTGCCAGCCCCGACAGCTCCCGCAGATCACGGGTTCCCGTTCGGCGTTCCACCAGCCCGACCAGCATGAA
>NZ_JBMDXJ010000036.1:0-14278 GCF_048594945.1 Pseudactinotalea sp.
GAGCGGCTGGCGGCGGCCGGGATCGAGGTCGAATCCGGCCTGATGGCCGAGGACGCCCTCGGCCTCAACCCTGCGTGGACCTTCGCCCACACCCGCGGGCGGCCGTTCGTCACCTGGAAGCTCGCCACCACACTCGACGGCCGCAGCGCTGCCGCGGACGGCAGCTCACGATGGATCACCGCGCGCGCCGCTCGCGAAGACGTTCATGGCCTCCGGGCACGCTGCGACACGATCCTCGTGGGCACCGGCACAGTCGCGATCGACGACCCGCATCTCACGGTCCGACACCATGCGGTTCACGGCGAGCCACCGCTACGCGCTGTCATGGGAATCCGCGCCATGGCCGCCGACCGACGCATCCACGACGCCGCCGCGCCAACCGTGCGGCTGCACACGCGCGACCCGCACGAGGCGCTCGAGGCCCTCTACCGCGAGCACGACCGGCACCACGTGCTGCTCGAGGGCGGTTCCACGTTGGCCGCAGCGTTCCTGCGAGCCGAGCTCATCGACGAGGTCATCGCCTACGTGGCGCCGGCCTTGCTGGGTACCGGGCTCGCCGCGGTCGGCGACCTCGGGATCAGCACCATCGGCGACACGGTGCGCCTGCACACCACCGACGTCGCCGTGCTCGGGAGCGGCGCCGACGCCACCGTCCGCATCACCAGTACCCCCATCACGAAGGAGACGTAGATGTTCACCGGCATCATCGAAGAGCTCGGCCGGATCCGTGCCGTGCAGGACCAGGGCGGCGACGCGATCCGCGTGACCATCGAGGCGAGCACCACGCTGACCGACGCGGCGCTCGGCGACTCGATCGCCGTCGACGGCTGCTGCCTCACGATCGCCTCACTGGACGCCGCCAGCTGGTCGGCCGATGTCATGGGAACCACGCTGGCCGCGACCACGCTCAGGGCGCGTCGGCCGGGCGATCAGGTCAACCTGGAGCGCGCCGTGACCGCGCAGCAACGCCTGGGCGGGCACATCGTGCAGGGCCACGTGGACGGCGTGGGCAGGATCCTCGAACGGCGCAGCGAACCGCACTGGGACAGCATCGTCATCGGACTGCCTTCCCGCGGCGAGCTGGAGCGCTACCTCGTGGACAAGGGGTCGATCGCGGTCGACGGCGTCTCACTCACGATCGTCGACGTAGACGAACGCCGCGTGAGCATCGGTCTCATCCCCGAGACTCTCGCGCGCACCACGCTCGGGCACCGACTGGTTGGGGACCTCGTCAACCTCGAGGTCGACGTGCTCGCGAAGCACGTCGAGCGGTTGCTCGTGTGGCGCTCGACGGCGGAGGTCACCTCGTGAGCGGCGCCTTGCGTCTGGACCCCATCGAGCGGGCGATCACCGATATCGCTGCGGGACGTCCCGTGGTGGTCGCCGATGACGCCGACCGTGAGAACGAGGGTGACATCGTGTTCGCCGCGTCCGCCGCCACGTCCGAGCTGATGGCGTGGACCATCCGGCACACCAGCGGGATCATCTGCGTGCCGATGGTCGGGCCTGAGCTCGACCGGCTCGGCATCGCGCCGATGGTCGCCCGCAACGAGGACCCGATGCGGACCGCGTACGCCATCTCGGTCGATGCGCGCGACGGCGTCACCACCGGCATCAGTGCCGCCGATCGAGCCCTCACGGCACGGCTGCTCGCGAGCACCGACACGCAACCCGTAGACCTGACCCAACCCGGCCACGTGCTCCCCCTGCGCTACCGCGAGGGCGGCGTGCTCGTGCGGCGTGGGCACACCGAGGCGGCCGTCGACCTCGCCCGGCTGGCGGGGTTGTCCCCTGCCGGGGTGCTGGCCGAGGTGACTGGCGACGACGGCACGATGACACGCGGGTCGCAGCTGCGTCGCTTCGCCGACGAGCACGGGGTGGCGCTGATCTCGATCGAGCAGCTGGTACGCCACCGCCGCCGCACCGAACGGCTCGTCGAGCGGGTGGCGAGCAGCCGGCTCCCCACCCGGCACGGCGACGTCACCGCCATCGGCTACCGGGACATGATCGACGGCGCTGAGCACGTCGCGCTTGTCGCCGGCCCGCTCGAGCGGCTGGACGAGGCGCAGCCGGTGCTGGCGCGGGTGCACTCCGAGTGCCTCACGGGAGAGGCCTTCGGCAGCAGCAGGTGCGACTGCGGACCACAGCTCGACGACGCACTGGATCGGATCGTGCGCGCCGGGAGTGGCGTGCTCGTGTACCTGCGCGGCCACGAGGGTCGCGGCATCGGCCTCGCCGCGAAGCTGGCCGCCTATCGGTTGCAGGACAGCGGGCGGGACACCGTGGACGCCAACCTGGACCTGGGCCTGCCTGCCGACGCACGCGACTACGGGACCGCGGCGCAGATCCTGCACGAGCTCGGGATCGGCGCGGTGCGGCTCCTGACCAACAACCCCGCCAAGGTGCGCTCGCTGACCGACGACGGCATCGCCGTCGAGCGCGTGCCACTGGCGCCGCGGCAGACCGACGCCAACACCGATTATCTGATCGCCAAGCGCGACCGGATGGGCCACCACCTGACAGGAGTGATGTGAGATGAGCGGAACCGGCTCCCCCACCTTCCAGCCGACGGACTCCCGCGATCTGCGGGTGGCCGTGGCCGCCGCCAGCTGGCACGCGACCGTGATGGACGGGCTGCTCGCAGGCACCGAGCGTGCGTTGCACGAGCACGGCATCCACACGCCGACAATCATCCGGGTACCGGGTAGTTTCGAGCTGCCGGTCGCCGCGGCGGCGCTCGCCGCAGCCGGGCACGAGGCGGTCGTGGCCCTCGGTGTCGTGATACGCGGCGGCACACCGCACTTAGACTAAGTGTGCCGGGCGGCGACGGACGGGCTGGCGCGCGTCGCGCTCGACCACGGCGTCGCCGTCGGGTTCGGCCTGCTCACCTGCGACGACGAGCAGCAGGCCCTGGCCCGCGCCGGCTTGCCCGGCTCGGTCGAGGACAAGGGTCACGAGGCCGCCACGGCAGCCGTGCTCACCGCCCGCACGCTGCGGGCGGTGAGCGACCTCAGTCGCGCGTGAGCTTGCGGTAGGTGACCCGGTGCGGCCGCGCAGCGTCGGTACCGAGGCGCTCGACCTTGTTCTCCTCGTAGGAGGCGAAGTTGCCCTCGAACCAGTACCAGTTCGCCGGGTTCTCCGCGGTGCCCTCGTAGGCGAGCATGTGGGTGGCGACACGGTCGAGGAACCACCGGTCGTGCGAGACCACCACGGCGCAGCCCGGGAAGTTCAGCAGCGCGTTCTCCAGCGAGCCGAGCGTCTCGACATCGAGGTCGTTGGTCGGCTCGTCCAGCAGCAGCAGGTTGCCGCCCTGCTTGAGCGTGAGCGCCAGGTTGAGGCGGTTGCGCTCACCACCGGAGAGCACACCGGCCGGCTTCTGCTGGTCCGGGCCCTTGAACCCGAACTGCGACACGTAGGCGCGTGAGGGGATCTCGACATTGCCGACCTGGATGAAGTCGAGCCCGTCGGAGACGACCTCCCACAGCGTCTTCTTCGGGTCGATGTTCTCGCGGCCCTGGTCGACGTAGGAGATCTTGACGGTCTCGCCGATCTTGAGGTCACCGCCGTCGAGCGGTTCCAGACCCACGATCGTCTTGAACAGGGTGGTCTTACCCACGCCGTTCGGGCCGATCACGCCGACGATGCCGTTGCGCGGCAGCGTGAACGAGAGGTTGTCGATCAGCAGCCGGTCCCCGAACCCCTTACGGAGGTTCGTGGCGTCGATGACCTGCGAGCCCAGGCGCGGGCCCGGCGGGATCTGGATCTCCTCGAAGTCGAGCTTCCTGGTGCGGTCCGCCTCGGCCGCCATCTCCTCGTACCGGGCCAGACGTGCCTTGGACTTGGTCTGGCGGCCCTTGGCGTTGGAGCGGACCCACTCGAGCTCGTCCTTGAGACGCTTGGCGAGCTTGGCATCCTTGCGCCCCTGGATCTCCAGGCTCTCGGCCTTCTTCTCCAGGTAGGTCGAATAGTTGCCCTCATATGGGTAGAGGCGGCCGCGGTCGACCTCGGCGATCCAGCCGGCCACATGGTCGAGGAAGTACCGGTCGTGCGTGACGGCGATGACGGCGCCCGCGTACTTCGACAGATGCTGCTCCAACCAGTCGACGCTCTCGGCGTCGAGGTGGTTGGTGGGCTCGTCCAGCAGCAGCAGGTCGGGCTTCTCCAGCAGCAGCTTGCACAGTGCTACGCGGCGCCGCTCACCACCGGAGAGCTTGGTGACCGGCTCGTCGCCCGGCGGGCAGCGCAGCGCGTCCATCGCCTGCTCGAGCTGGGAGTCGAGGTCCCACGCGTCAGCGGCATCGATATCGGTCTGGAGCTTGCCCATCTCCTCCAGCAGCGCGTCGTAATCCGCGTCCGGGTTGGCCATCTCCTCACCGATCGCGTTGAACCGGTCGAGCTTGTCCTTCATCTCGCGCACGCCGTCCTCGACGTTGCCGAGCACGGTCTTGCTCTCGTCCAGCGGGGGCTCCTGCAGCAGGATCCCCACCGAGAAACCGGGTGAGAGGCGCGCCTCTCCGTTGGAGGGCTGCTCGAGCCCCGCCATGATCTTGAGGATCGTCGACTTCCCGGCACCGTTCGGGCCGACCATGCCGATCTTCGCGCCCGGCAGGAACGACATCGAGACGTCGTCAAGGATCACCTTGTCACCGTGTGCCTTGCGCGCACGGACCATCGAGTAGATGTACTCGGCCACTGTTCTCCCAAGTCTCGTGGAGCGGAGGATTCCAGCCACCTACCCTACGGCGTGCACCGGTCCCGGCAGCCCATGAGCCGCCGAGACCGGGCCGCTCACGTCGTGGCGAAGGCAGGCTCCGGCTCGCTCGCCTCGGTCTCGAGGTCCGGCTCCTCCCCGAAACCCCCACCGGCCTCGGCCATGCGACTCACGTCCACCGGCGGGTGATCCGTGACCTCTCCCGCCTCGTTGCGGCTCACCTTGGCCACCCGCGCGGTAGCCGAGTACAGGTCCGGCCCCAGCGCGCGGGCGTGGACCACCGCGGTGCGGAACGTGATGTCCTTGTCGTTGGTGTACTCCTCGATCTCCAGCGGTCCCTGCACGATCACCCGGTCGCCCTTGCGCAGGCTCTCCGCGACGTTCTGCGCGAAGGCACCCCACAGCTTGACGTCGTACCAGGACGTCGCGCCATCTGCCCATCCTTCGGGGGTCCGGATGCGCCGGTTGGTGGCGATCCGCAGCCGCACCCATGGCTTGCCGGTGGTCGACCGCTGCAGCTCGGGGTTCGTCCCCAGGTGGCCTCGCAGCGTCACCTCGGTCTCGCTCATCTCTGCTCTCCTTTCATGCTGACCGGCCGGTCACGCCGGCCGCCCGGCTCCGTGCCGGAGTACCCAGGCTGGCTGGAGCGCACCCTCGCCCGCTGAGCGGTGGGAGGGGTGCTGTGGATGACGGTGCATCAGCGTGCACCTGTGGATAACGTGCGCTGGTGACTCATCCGTGGGGCGCTGGTGCGGACGCGGCGCTGCCGCGAGCGTCATCACGGATCCGCTCGGGAGCCCACGGGCGGGCTGAAGCGTGACTGGCGTGCCCTGTCGGCGCCTCTGTCACGCCGAAGGCCGTCGTGGCGTGACTGGCGTGCAGACATGGCAGCTCAGTCACGCCCACGGCGGGTCTGGGCGAGGCACGGCGTTGAGGAGGTGATACCAACGGCACGCCAGCCCGGCGGGTGCCGGCGAGCCTGGTGCGGTCGGTCTCTCAGCCCTCGACGCCCGACCGCACGGCCGCATGGTCGGTGAGCACCGCCGTCGCGGGGTCGATGAGATCGGCGGTGACCACACCGGCGACGGCGTCGCTCACCTCGCGCCGGTAGCGCTCAGCGCGTTCGGCGGCGCTGCGGCGCCGCCGGGACCGGGCGAGGAGCCCGAGCACCACGCCGAGCACCGCGATCAGCACACCGCCGGCCGCGACGGCGATTCCGAGTGTGGTGCTCTCGGTGAGCAGGAACAGGATCGCTCCGGCGAGTGCGGCGACGATGCCGACGCCGACTGCCACCAGACCCAGCAGCCGCATCCGTGCCGCCGAGGCATCGCGCGAGGGCGGCTGCGCCACCCCTTCGAGCGCCTGGCTGGCATGGTCGAAGAAGTCTCCCGCCGGTGCGACGGCGGCGCCGACGGCGGAGCGCCAGCGGGTGGGAAGACCCGCCGTGGCCTCGGCGACCCAGGACTCCCGGATCGCGTCGATGCGGGAGCGGGCTGGGCGTTGCACACCGCTGAGGGCCACGGGGGTCGGGCTCGCGACGGCCGCCTGCAGCGCGGCGGTCACGGCAGGGACGCCTGCGGCGTCGGCCAGGGCAGCTGCGGTCTCAGCGGTCGCCGGAACGTCGGGCTCACGCTCCCCCAGCCCCTCGCTGACACGGCGCGCGATCGCACCGATCTCGTCGCGCGCCGTACGGGCCGCGATCGACTCGGTCTGCAGCACGTCGCTGAGGTGCTTGCGCACGTCGGCGATGCCGGTGCCGGTGCGCGCGGACGCGAGGATCACCGGCACGTCGGCGAGGCCGTCCTCGGCGAGCAGACGCCCGACGTCGTCCCTCACCGCTTCCTTGCCGGAGTCGGTGAGCGTGTCGACCTGGTTGACGACCACGAGCATCGCCTCGTGCCGGTCCTGCAGCTCGCGCAGGTAGCCCTCGTGCAGCGCGTTGTCGGCGTACTTCTGTGGGTCGACCACCCAGATCAGGAGGTCGATGAGCGGCAGCAGCCGATTGACGAGCTCGGCGTGCCCGGTCGCGACCGAGTCGTGGTCGGGAAGGTCGAGCAGCACCAGCCCGTGCAGGTCGGCCTCGTCGCGCGCGGTCAGCGCCGACTCCCGCAGGATGCGGCGCTCCTTGGCCACCTGGAGGAAGTCCAGCAGCTTGTCGGCCTGCGGTCCCCACACGCATGCCGTCGCCTGCGAGGTGGTGGGGCGGATGACACCCACATCGGCGAACTGCAACGTGGTCAGGGCGTTGAACGTCGAGGATTTGCCGGACCCGGTGCCGCCCACCAGCGCCACCACCGAGTGGTCGACGCCGAGCTCGAGTCGCTCCAGCACCCGGTCGAGATCGGTCCTTGCCCGGTCGGCGAGGGCCGGCTCGAATCGGTCGTGACCACGATCGAGAGCCTCCCTGATCTCCTCGACGCGTGCCCGCAGCTGGGGGCCGATCTCCTGACTCACACGTACTCCCGCAGCTCACTGGCCCGCAACCGCAGCCGAGTGGCTGCATCCGCGGGGTCGATGTCCATCGTGTTGAGGGCCGAGGCGAACTCGTCGGCCTCCGCCGCCACCGCGGCGGCTGCCCAGTCGGCCAGATCGTCACGCAGCGCGGAGACCGCGGAGGCGCCCGAGTCACCGGCGAGACGCTGGACCGCGCGAGCTGCGCCGTCGACCCCTACCGCGGCCACCTCCACGAGGTGACCGATCTCGATGCCCGAGAGCGGCTCGGATGCGGTGAGCTCGACAGTGCGGTCGCTGGCTACCGAGTCCCACTCGCGGAACAGCAGGTCGAGTCGTTCGGTGCGGGCCGCGGCGCTGGCGTCCGCCGGCACGGCCGCTGCGAGCTGACGCCCGGCCGCGGTCTCGGCCAGCCCGGTGCGGATCGCGCGTTCGGCGGAGGCGCACGCGTCGGTGAGCACGGTGCGCAGCTCGGCGAGGCTGACCTCGCGGAGTCGCTGCAGCGCGTCGGCGCGGCCGGTCGAGGAGCGGCGGTAGCGACGGCGCTGCAGCCAACCCTTCGGCGGGGCGACGAGCGAGGACAGTGCACCGCCCGAGCTCGCACCGGCCAGCCATGCGGTGGTGGGAGCTCCGGTTGCGGCGGCGCCGGTCTGCACGTCGGCACGGGCCTGCGCGGCGGCGGCGCGCGTGGCAGCCTGCACGGCGCCCTGCAGCGAGAGCGTGGTGCGGCGTTGCGAGTCGAGGTTGGCGGCGAGCAGCTGCACGTCCTCGCGCAGTGCCGGCCACGCTCCGCGCACGGTGCGCGCGATGACACTGCGGGACTGCGCCCCCGCGCCGAGCACCCCGAGGAACTGGGCAAGCGGCTGCACCTTGCCTGCGGGGAGCGGGCCGTCGATCGGGCCGACATCGGGGATCACGAAGAACGGCACCGAGGTGAGCCCTTGCTCCTGCAGGCGCGCGAACAGGTCGTTGCGCACCTCGGCCAGGCCACCTCTGTCCACCCTGTTGAGCACGACGGCGATCGAGATCCCTCGCTCGACGGCGTCCCTCAGCCGTTGCCACGGCAGGGCATCTCCGTAGCGGGACCCGGTGGTGACGAAGACCCACATGTCAGCCATCTCGACGAGCTGGTCGGCGAGGTCACGGTTGGCCGCATGGACCGAGTCCAGGTCCGGGGCGTCGATCAGAGCGAGGCCCCGCTTGGTCCCGTCGTGGGTGACGCGGGTCGCGACCTCGAGCACGGGGTGACCGTCGAGCAGCTCGCCGTCCTTGGGGTGGACCACCAGCACCGGCTCGCGCGTGGTCGGCCGCAGCACGCCAGCCGGCGAGACGTCGGCACTGACCACCGAGTTCACGATCGTGGACTTGCCGGCGCCGGTGGAGCCCCCGAGCACCACGATCGCCGGGGCGGACACCTCCCGTAGCCGCGGCAGCAGGTGATTGCTGACCTGCAGCGCTACGCGGTGGCGGCGCGCGCGGGCCTCTTCGGCGTCCGGTGTGTCGAGCGCGAGCCGCGCGTCCTCGAGGCTGCGGAGGAGGTCTTCGACGACCTCGACCATGGGGACGGCCGGCGGGCTCGCGGGCTCATGGCCCCGCGCGTCGTCGTCGGTTCTCGTGCTCACGTGCCTAGACTGCCGGTTTCTGGCGCCAGAGACCAATGAGCGCGCCGAGGTGGACGTGCTCGCGCCGTACCCTTGAGCGTACGATCCGCTCCGGATCCGCGCCGATGCCCTCGTAGCTCAACGGATAGAGCAGCAGCCTTCTAAGCTGTTGGTTGCAGGTTCGAGTCCTGCCGGGGGCGCTTGCGACGCAGGAGCATGCGCCCCGGCATGGACGATGGGAGCCGGAGCGCGGCCACGACGAAGGAGCGGCCGCCGACGGCGGCGCCTGCCGGGGGCGCTTGCGACCAAGCGAGACGCACGAGCTGTCGTTCACCGCGCGTTGCGCTGATAGGCCCTGACGGCGAGCGGAGCGAACACGATCACGATGAGAACTGCCGTGACGATGGACAGGGTGAAGTCCGCGCCGATCATTCCGGTGTTGAGGAGTTCCCGTGCCGCGCTGACGAGATACGTGACGGGATTGAAGTGGGCGGCGGTCTGGAGCCAGCCAGGCATGGTGGCGATGGGCACGAATGCACCGGAGAGGAGTGTCAGGGGGTAGAGCACGAAGATCGCGATGCCCTGAAGGGCTTCCGCTGTGCGGGATACGACGCCCACGTATGCGAACGCCCAGCTCATTGCCCAGGCGCAGCCGATCACCAGCAGGGCTGCGCCGACGATGGCACCGAAGCCCCCGTCCGGGCGATAGCCGAGCGCAAACCCAGCGAGGAATGTGGTGATTGCGGCGATCGTGTAGCGCAAGATATCGATGAGCAGGGCTCCAGCAAGCGGTGCGATACGCGCAATCGGCAAGGTGCGGAAGCGGTCGAAGACACCGGAGTTCATGTCTTCACGTAGGCCTGCTCCGGTGGTGACCGACGCTGTGATGATGCTCTGCACGAGGATTCCCGGGATCAGAAAGGTGAGGTAGCTGGTTGTGTCGCCAGCGATCGCGCCACCGAACAGGAATGTGAACAAGACGGTGAACAGGATTGGCTGGGCGACAACGTCGAGGAACTGCTCAGGCGTTCGCTTGATCGTCAGGAGGCTACGGTGGGCCATCGCCAGCGTGTTCCGCAGGGCCTGTGCGGGACTGGGCGTGCGGCGCAACGCCGGGGGGATAGTGGTCGTCATGATGCGCCTTCTTCGCTGACGGCGGGTTCGGGAGTCTCAGATTCGGTCGTGTGGCCGGTGAGGGTCAGGAATACCTCGTCAAGGGTGGGCTTCTGCACGCTCAGCTCAGATAACCGCAGGCCGTTGCTGCGCAGGTCGGTGAGTAGGTCGGTGACTGCATCTGGGTTATCAAGCGGCACACTGACCCGGGCAGACTCGGGCGAAACGGCCGCGCGGGCAGCGAGGATGGCTTCGGCGCGTTCCCGTACCTGTTCGACCTCTGAACGGTTGTCGGGGCGCAGGATGAGCACCGAGCGTCCAACGGAGGCTTTGAGCTCATCGGGAGTGTCGTCGGCGATGACTCTGCCGCGGTCGATGACCATGATGCGGTCCGCGAGCTGGTCGGCCTCGTCCAGGTACTGCGTCGTCAGCAGGACGGTGGACCCCTGCTCGACCAGGCGTCGGATGACCGACCATATGCGGGCCCGATTCCGCGGGTCCAAGCCGGTGGTGGGTTCATCGAGGAAGATCAGGGGCGGCCGGACGATCAGACTCGCGGCAAGGTCGAGGCGACGGCGCATCCCACCAGAGAACTTGCTCAAGGCACGCCCGGCCGCCTCTGTCAGGTCGAACTCCTCCAAGAGCTCTGCGGCGCGGCGGCGAGCGCCAGCGCGGCTGAGGCCGAGCAGGCGCGCGAAGATGATCAGGTTCTCGGTAGCGCTGAGCCGTTCATCGACCGAGGCGTACTGACCGGTGACACCAATGAGTTGCCGCACGATATGGGGGTCTGTGGCGACGTCATGGCCGAAGACGCGTGCGGCGCCGGCGTCGGGGCGCAGCAGGGTCGCCAACATGCGAACAGTGGTGGTCTTGCCCGACCCGTTGGGTCCGAGCAATCCGTAGATGGCGCCGGTGCGGACGTTCAGGTCCAGGCCGTCAACGGCGCGGTGATCGTCGAAGGTCTTGGTGAGGCCGTGCGCCTGCACCGCCCACTCATGGGTGGGGGTGGGAGACGCAGGCGCAGGCGTGTCGATCACGAGCGTTGCTTTCAGTCGGCGTGGGCAGATCAGGCGGCACGGGCGCGGTCGAGGAGCGCGCTGCGGTCCACGCCTGCATAGGCGAGCACTCGTGGAACCGTGCCGAGGGTGGCGGTCAGAATGCCCAGCAGGAGCTCGGTCTCAGCAGGGCGACGACGACCGTCCTGGCCACTGACGGCCTTGCCCCGCTGGATCGCCTCTTTGGTCGATGTTCCCCAGCCCGGCCGGCTCTGTCGCGGCGTCGCTGCGAACAGTTCCTCGCTGACTGGTTCAATCCCGACGGCGGACAGGCTCTCCTGACGCTCGTGGAGTAGCGCGTCCGAGATGGTCTCGTGGTTGAGCCCAACTTCGGTCAGCACACGGCGCGCCTCTAGTGTCTCGTCGGATGCCAGGGTCAGGAGCAGATGCTCCGCCTCGACCACAGGCGCTCGCCGAGCGGTCGCTTCCTCGATCGCGCGCTCCAGCACGCGCGTCAGTGACTTGTTCAGCTTCTGGTCAGCCATGTCTCCTCCTGAGTTCGATGCCTGCCACGGCGAGGCGCGGCAGGTGCTTCTTGTTCACGGCCTGCCGGGTCACTCCGAGTGCTTCAGCGACCTGTCCCCAGGACCAGCCCTGGCCCATGGCTCGCTCTACGGCCGCGTCCTCCAGTTGGTCTGCCAGCTCGCGGAGCGCGAGAACGGCAGCCAGGTGGTCTGCTACTCCGCCGGTCGGCGGAACCTGTGTGCTCATGTGAGCAACTTAGGTTGCTTACACCGTCTTGTCAACTCAGGTTTCCTAACTTCGCAGCACCTGACCTGTGGGACGAGCGCGGTTACGGTTCTGTCACGGGTCGAGGAGAATGCGGATGCCGCAGACTTCGCAACCCGGACGGCCTGCCGGCCGAGCCAGAAGCGGGCGCTGTAACCTGGACAAGCCTGCGGTCCCGGCATAGCCGGACCACGACGGGTCGAACAACGGTCAGCCATGACGGCGTCGGCAGCAGCGCCACGCCCGGGCTCCGAGGCGGAGGCGAGGTGAGGGTCCGATGAGCAGCGACAGCAGCTCCAGTCATCAACCGGGCACCGCACGGTCGAGCTCCCGCCGCCGCTCGCGCTGAGTCGAATCGGCCTCTCGGCAGCCACCTCGCGGTGCCCTCTCACGCGTCGCCCGCACACGGGCGGCGCCCGTTCATGCCCGCAGCCCGCCCTGAGGGAGCCCGACCATGACCACCGACCAGTACCAGGACGTGGCGACGATCCTGGAGAGGATCCGCGCCGCGCTCGAGGCCAACGATCTCGCCGGCGTGAGCAGCACGCTCGCGGACTCCAGCACCGAACCACTCGTGGATGCGCTGGAGCGACTCTCCCCTCGGGATCGGGCAATCGCGTTCCGGCTGCTGCCGAAGCACCGCGCGGTGCGAGTGTTCGAAGACTTCTCGCCCAGCCTGCGCGCGGATCTGGTGCAGGCGCTCCAGGACGCCGACGTCGCCGCCATCTTCGCGGACCTCGAGCCCGACGACCGTGCGTGGCTGCTCGACGAGCTGCCCGCCTCGCTCGCCCCACGACTGCTGCGCGGCCTGCCCGAGCAGGAGCGCCGGCTCACCTCTGCCGTGCTGGGCTACCCGCAGGGGTCGATCGGCCGCCGCATGAGCCCCGAGTACGTCTCCACCCGCACCGACCACACCGCGGAAGAGGCGCTGGAGCGCGTCACGAGCCGGCTGGCGGATGCCGAGACTGTCTACACGTTGCCCGTGCTGGACGGCGGTCGCCGCGTGGTGGGCGTGGTCGGACTGCGCGACCTGTTGGGAGCGTCCCCGCACACAGCTGTGGCGGACCTGATGAGCGAGGCACAGACCGCCGTCGCCGAGGATGACGACGAAGTGGCGGCCCGGCGCTGCGCGGACCAGGGTCTGCTCGCACTCCCGATCGTCGACAGCGAATCGCGGCTGGTCGGCATCCTCACCATCGACGATGCCGTGCGCATCCTCGAGCAGGAGGAGAGCGAGGACGCGGCCCGGCAGGGTGGTGCAGAGCCGCTGCGCCGGCCGTACCTGTCGACGCCGATCCTGTCCATCGTCCGCTCCCGCGTGGTCTGGTTGCTGGTGCTCGCCGTCGGAGCAACCCTCACGGTGCGAGTGCTGTCGGTCTTCGAGGCGACACTCGAGCAGGTGACCGTGCTCGCCCTCTTCGTCCCCCTGCTGATCGGGACGGGCGGCAACACCGGGAACCAGGCCGCCACCACGGTCACCCGCGCGCTTGCGCTGAACGACGTCCGCCGACGCGACATCCTGAGGATCGTCTCGCGTGAGCTGCGGGTCGGACTCACGCTCGGGATGCTGCTCGGCTCCGCCGGTCTCGCGATAGCGGGGCTTCTCTACGACGTTCGGATCGGCCTGGTCATCGGCCTGACGTTGCTGGCCGTGTGCACCATGGCTGCCACGGTCGGCGGAGCGATGCCCGTGGTCGCGCGCGCCCTCGGCGTGGACCCGGCGGTGTTCTCGAACCCCTTCATCACCACGTTCGTCGACGCCAGCGGGCTGGTCGTCTACTTCCTGATCGCCCGCGCGGTCCTCCAGATCTGACAGGCTGCCCCGAGCCGCGGTTCCTGAGACGATGTCCCCTGTGACCCACGAACGCCCCGTCGAGACCTGGCTGACCGACATGGACGGCGTGCTCGTCCACGAGGAGGACCCGATTCCCGGCGCGGCCGAGTTCATCACCGCACTCATCGAGCGTGAGGCGAAGTTCCTCGTGCTCACGAACAACTCGATCTACACAGCACGCGACCTGTCGGTGCGGCTCCGCCGCAGCGGCATCCCGGTGCCGGAAGACGCGATCTGGACGTCCGCCATGGCAACCGCCCGCTTCCTCGACGACCAGCGCCCGGACGGCAGCGCCTTCGTGCTCGGCGAAGCCGGACTGGCCACCGCCCTGCACGACGTCGGCTACGTCATGACCGAGCGCGACCCTGACTACGTGGTGCTCGGCGAGACCCGCACCTACTCGTTCGAGGCGATCACCAAGGCGATCCGCCTCATCGAGCGTGGCGCCCGATTCATCGCGACCAACCCGGATGCCACCGGCCCGAGCCTCGCAGGGACGCTCCCCGCGACAGGTAGCGTGGCGGCACTGATCAGCACCGCCACCGGCCGTCAGCCCTACTACGTGGGCAAGCCGAACCCGCTGATGATGCGGTCGGCGCTGAACCGGCTGGAGGCTCACTCCGAGACCACGGTCATGATCGGTGACCGCATGGACACCGACGTCATCAGCGGTCTCGAGGCAGGGCTGCGCACGGTCCTCGTCAAGACCGGCTCCACCAAGCCGGACCAGATCGAGACCTTCCCCTACCGCCCCACACGCGTGGTCGACTCGATCGCCGATCTG
>NZ_JBMDXJ010000360.1:0-3769 GCF_048594945.1 Pseudactinotalea sp.
ACAACATCCCGCCGATCCTCGCCGTGGCCGAGCACACCGGCCGCACCGGCGCCGAGCTGCTGCGCGGCATCGCCACCGGATACGAGATCCAGGTCAACCTCGTGCGCGCGATCAGCCTGCACAAGCACAAGATCGACCACGTGGCGCACCTCGGACCGAGCGCGGCAGCCGGGATCGGGACGCTGCTGGGCCTGCCCACACCGGTGATCTTCGCTGCGATCGGGCAGGCGCTCCACACCACCACCGCCACCCGGCAGTCCCGCAAGGGGCGGATCTCCACGTGGAAGGCGTACGCGCCGGCGTTCGCGGGCAAGATCGCGATCGAGTCCGTGGACCGTGCGATGCGCGGGCAGAGCTCACCCGAGCCGATCTATGAGGGCGAGGACGGCGTGATCGCCTGGATGCTCGACGGGCCGGACGCGAGCTATGAGGTGCTGCTGCCTGGTCCGGGGGAGTCCAAGCGCGCGATCCTCGAGACCTACACCAAGGAGCACTCGGCGGAGTACCAGAGCCAGGCGCTGATCGATCTGGCGCGGCGGCTGCACCGGACCCGGCCGGAGCTGGCGGACCCGGAGAACATCGCCAGCATCGTCATTCACACCTCGCACCACACCCACTACGTGATCGGCTCCGGCGCGAACGACCCGCAGAAGTACGACCCGAGCGCGACCCGCGAGACCCTCGACCACTCGATCCCCTACATCGTGGCGGTCGCGCTGCAGGACGGCACCTGGCACCACGAGCGCTCCTACGCACCCGAGCGGGCGCAGCGTCCGGACACCGTGGCGCTGTGGCAGAAGATCACCACCGACGAGGACCCGGAGTGGACGCGCCGCTACCACTCGACCGACCCCGCGGAGAAGGCGTTCGGTGGGCGGATCGAGATCACGACGACCGATGGTCGGGTGATCGTCGAGGAGATCGCCATGGCCGACGCGCACCCGCTCGGCGCCCGCCCCTTCGCGCGGGCCCAGTACGTGGAGAAATTCCGCACGCTGGCCGAGGGTGCGCTGGAACCGGCGGAGATCGAACGCTTCCTCGACGTGGCGCAGCGGCTGCCCGACCTCGCCCCCGAGGAGCTCGGCGGGCTCACGCTGACCGCCCGCCCGGGGCTGCTGGGCACGGTGCGGACCCCGGCGGGGCTGTTCTGATGCTGCACGCAGGCGCGAGCGCGAGTCAGAAGCGGCGGCAGCTGCGGGAGCGGCTCGCCTCGGGGGAGCTGCTGAGATTCCCGGGCGCGATCAACCCGCTCTCGGCGCAGCTGATCGAGGACAAGGGGTTCGAGGGCGTCTACATCTCCGGGGCCGTGCTCTCGGCCGACCTCGGCCTGCCGGACGTCGGGCTCACCACGCTCACCGAGGTCGCCGGCCGCGCCGGGCAGATCGCACGCGTGACGAACCTGCCGGCGCTCGTCGACGCCGACACCGGGTTCGGTGAGCCGATGAACGTGGCCCGCACCGTGCAGGTCCTTGAGGACGCCGGGCTCGCCGGCTGCCACATCGAGGACCAGGTCAACCCCAAGCGCTGCGGCCACCTCGATGGCAAGGCGGTCGTCGACCTCGGCACCGCCGAGCAGCGGATCAAGGCGGCTGTGAGCGCGCGGCGCGACCCTGACTTCCTCGTCATGGCACGCACCGACGTGAGAGCGCTCGAGGGGGCGGACTCCGCCGTCGAGCGGGCCAAGAGGCTCGTCGACGCGGGAGCCGACGCGATCTTCCCCGAGGCGATGGCGAACCTGGGTGAGTTCGAGAAGGTGGCCGCCGCCGTCGACGTCCCGGTGCTGGCCAACATGACCGAGTTCGGCAAGTCCGAGCTGTTCACCGTTGAACAACTAGCCGGAGCCGGCGTACAGATCGTCATCTACCCGGTCACCTTGCTCCGATTGGCGATGGGGGAGATCGAGCGGGGGCTGGACGAGATCAGCCAGGCCGGCACGCAGGCGGGCCTGGTCGAGCGGATGCAGACGCGGGCGCGGCTGTACGAGGTCATCGACTACGCGGGCTACAACGCCTTCGACAACGACATATTCACCTACGGCAGGGGCTCCGCCCCCGCGCCCCCGGACGACGAGAGTGTGTGACGATCAGAAGGAGCTGATATGAGCGAGGACATCAAGAAGGGGCTGGCGGGCGTCGTCGTCGACGTGACCGCGATCAGCAAGGTCGACCCGGAGACGAACTCGCTGTTGTACCGCGGGTACCCGGTGCAGGACCTGGCGGCGCAGCGTTCGTTCGAGGAGGTCGCCTACCTGCTGTGGCACGGCGAGCTCCCGAGTGCCGAGCAGCTCGCCGAGCAGAACGCCGCCGAGCGGGCGCAGCGTGCGCTGCCCGACCTGGTGGTCGAGGCGGTCAGCGCACTACCGACCACGTGCCACCCGATGGACGTCTGCCGCACGGCGGTCTCGGTGATCGGGGCTCACGACCCTGAGGCGGAAGATGCCTCGCCCGAGGCGAACCTCCGCAAGTCGTTGCGCCTGTTCGCCCAGTTGCCGGCCGTGGTGGCCTACGACCAGCGGCGCCGACGCGGCCAGGAGCTCGTGCCGCCGCGCGAGGACCTGGGGTATGCGGCGAACTTCCTGTGGATGACGTTCGGCGAGGACTCCGAGAGCACAGTGCCCGAGGTGGTCAAAGCGTTCGAGGTGTCGATGGTGCTGTACGCCGAGCACTCGTTCAACGCCTCCACGTTCACCGCGCGCGTCATCACCTCCACGCTCGCTGACCTGTACTCGGCGGTGACTGGGGCGATCGGTGCGCTCAAGGGGCCCCTGCACGGTGGCGCGAACGAGGCCGTGATGCACACGTTCGACGAGATCGGGTCTGCCGAGAACGCGCAGGCCTGGCTCGAGGACGCGCTCGCCACCAAGAAGAAGATCATGGGCTTCGGGCACCGCGTCTACAAGAACGGTGACTCCCGGGTGCCGACCATGAAGGCCGTGCTCGATGACCTCGTGCAGCACTACCAGCGCCCCGACCTCGGTGAGATGTACACCGCGCTGGAATCGGCGATGGGGGAGGCGAAGAACATCAAGCCGAACCTGGACTACCCGGCGGGCCCGGCGTACCACCTCATGGGCTTCGACACTCCGGCCTTCACGCCGTTGTTCGTCGCGTCGCGGGTGACGGGCTGGACCGCGCACATCATGGAGCAGCTCGCCTCGAACGCCCTGATCCGCCCGCTGAGCGAGTACGTGGGGCCGGAGCGGCGCGAGGTGCCGCCGCGCTGATCACAACTCCCTGAGGTAGCACAGCATCCGGTAGTCCTCACCCGGCTGGATGTTGGTGAAGCCGTGCCGTTCGTAGAAGCGGCGGGTATCGGTATCGATCTCGTCGACGTTGATGTGCATCTCGAGCACGCCTCGAGCTCGGAGGAGGTCGACGGCGGTGGTCACCAGACCTGTCCCGATGCCCTGGTCGCGCAGGGCGGGCGTGACGTAGAGCTCCTCGAGCTGCGCGAGCGAGCCGTCGTAGTAGGGCGTGGGGCGCAGCGTGAGGAACGCGAAGCCGGTCGGGTTCCCTTCTTGCTCGGCGAGCAGCACGACGACGTCTGGCCGGTCGAGCAACTCGGCGAACCGCGTGGTGAACTCGGCCGCGCTCGGGGTGGGTGAGTCGAACTCGGTGTTGAAGTCGTACAGGAGGCGGCCGACGGTCGCCGCGTCCGCAACGGTCGCTTCCCGCACCGCAGGCGCCTCCGCAGGCGCGGGCGGCGTGGGACGTGGTTCGGGCGCAGCCTGAGGACCGCGAAGCCGGTCGGGTTCCCTTCTTGCTCGGCG
>NZ_JBMDXJ010000361.1:0-2835 GCF_048594945.1 Pseudactinotalea sp.
AACCAGGAGATCGCGGCCGGTTCGGTGTCGAAGAACTCGGCGGCCGGCTCGGTGTGCAGTGCGTAGCTGCGGCGCACCAGCTCGGCGGCCACCTTCTCGTCGTCGGGGCTCAACCGTCCGCTCTGCCGCAACCCCCGCAGCATCGCGAAGATCCCGGGGTGGCGGCCGCCCCGGTTCGGCACCGCCGACTCGATCCGGAGATAGCGCGTGACCACGGCCCCGATCGTTCCATCACTGGCTGGCCCGCACGTGCTGGGCGCGGTCATGATCGCGCGTCGCGGCCCAGCGCCCGGGCCGCCACCGCTACCAGCTCGGCGGCAGCCGCGCCGAGCCTGCGCTGTGGGTGCCAGACCGCGGTGAGCGGACGTCGCAGGTCGAGCCCGTGCGGCACCTCGACGAGGCGACCGACCTCCAGGTCGTACGAGATCGCCGTCCGCGAGACGACCCCCACGCCGAGGCCGGCATGAACACCTCCGATCAGCGCCGTCGTCGAGGTGGCTTCCATCGAGACCGACGGTGTGGTCCCGAGTCCGGTCTCGAACGTGCGGCGGGTGCCGCTGCCACGCTCGCGCAGCACGTAGTCCGCGCGGGCGAGCTCCTCGTGCGGCACGGCCGCGGTGCATCGCGCCCACGGGTGTTGCGGCGGCACCACCAGCGTCACCCGGTCGCGGCCGATCACCTGCGTGTGCAGGTCGGCGGGTGTGTCCGTGCTCTCGATGAAGCCGAGGTCGACCTCGCGCGCGCTGACGAGCTCGGTGACCGTGACGCTGTTGACCACGCGCAGCTGCGGGTGCACGTCGAAGCCGATCGTGCGCAGCTCGCCGATCCACCGGGGCAGCAGGAACTCCGCGATCGTCAGGCTGGCCGCCACCTTGAGCTCGTCGGTCCGTGAGGCCAGCGAGATCATCGACGCCCGCATCACGTCGATCTCGTCCAGTACTCGCCGCGCCCATGAGGTGACCGCGCGTCCCTCCTCGGTCAGGACCGACCCTCGAGGCGAGCGCTCGAGCAGGCTCAGTCGCCAGCGCGCCTCGAACTCGCGTATCCGCGCGCTCGCCGCCGGCTGACTGACGCCCACGTAGCGCGCCGCCGCACCGATGCTGCGGCAGCGGTCGACGGCCACCAGCAGCCGGAGCGTCTCGATGTCGACGTCCGGAGTCATCACCGCAGCCTATGGGTCGCGGTGGATTCGGCCTCTACCGGGGCGGCGACGCGGCCAGGAGAGTGAGCATGTGCTCCAGCGACGCTCGCCCACCAGGCGCCCCGACGCCCGGGTGGTCGTGGGCGCTGCGGTGCCGCTGGCAGCCGCAGCGCTCGCGATGGCGGTCACCACCGTGGTGCCGTTGCTCAGCGCCCTGCTGGTGGCGCTCGCTCTCGGGGCGGTCGTGGTGAACCTGGCGCCCCGTGCCGGTCGCGCGAGCCAGGCAGTGGGCGGCGCGGAGCATGCGGCGAAGCAGATGTTGCGGCTGGGCATCGTGCTGCTCGGCCTGACGTTGTCGCTGAGCGACCTCGCCGCGATCGGTTGGCAAGGGCTGCTGGTGGTGGTGGCGACCGTCGGGGTGACGTTCGTGGTGACTGTGCGGGTGGGCCGTCGCCTCGGCCTCGACCCGGGCCTGGCCACGCTCATCGCCGCGGGGTTCTCGATCTGCGGGGCTGCCGCCATCGCGGCGGTCAGCCAGACGGTGCGGGCCAAGCCTCGCGACGTGGGCCTCGCTGTCTCGCTGGTGACGATCTTCGGGTCGGCGATGATCGCCGTCGTCCCCTGGTTGTCCCACGTGATCGGGCTGGGCGAGCAGGACGCCGCGACGTGGGCGGGCGCGAGCATCCACGAAGTGGCCCAGGTGGTGGCGGCCGGCTCGGTGCTCGGCGGCAGCGCCCTCGCGACGGCCACAACGGTCAAGCTCGCCCGGGTGGTCATGGTCGCTCCGGTGACGGCGATCGTGAAGCGCCGGCATGCCGGCAGCGGGGGTGCGCCGGTGCCCTGGTTCGTGACGGGCTTCCTGGCCGCAGTGGTGCTGCGGACGCTCGTCGATGTCCCGGACCCGGTGCTCGGCGTCGCGAGCGTGTTGTCGACCCTGCTGCTCGCCGCCGGCATGTTCGGCCTCGGGCTGGCGATCCGGGTGCGCGACCTGTGGCCGCTGCCCGGTCGGGCCTTCGCGGCCGCAGGCGTCGCGACCGCCGCGGCGCTGACGGTGCCGCTGGTGATCCTGCTGCTCACCTGACCCTGGAAGGAACTGGGCGCCAGACGCACGGGGCGTCGGCTCGAGCCGGCTTGCACGACCTCTCGCGCCCGATTCCTTCCACGGATCGGCGCGTCGGCGTCGGTATCGTGAGTCGATGCGCGTGAGGTCCAGTGAAGGAGTGCGGTGAGCCAGCCCGAAGCTCCAGCCCCCACCGGCACGGGGGCGCGGGTGCGGGACCTGCTCGCGGGCTGGCGGTATGCCGCCGTGGGGCTGCTCGGCGGCATCGTCGTGGTGCTCGGGATGGTCGGCTGGTACCAGTCGGTCCCGGGGATCCGGTTCGTGGACGCCCTCTACAGCACGATCCGCCTGTTCATCCTCGAGTTCGACCTCGACGGCGATCCCTCGTTCGCGCTCGATGTCGCCCGGTTCGGGGCCGGCGCCGTGGTGTATCTGGCGGTGGCGTTCGCGGCGATCGACCTGCTCGGGCGGCGCTTCGCGATGGCGCGGGCCTCACGGCTGCGGAACCACGTGGTGGTGGTGGGCAACGGGCGTGAGGCGGTGCCGCTCGCCCGCAACTTCCGCCGCGCCGGGCTCGCCGACCGGGTCGTGGTGATCAACGACGCCGACGATGCGGCCGAGACCAGCCGGCGGT
>NZ_JBMDXJ010000362.1:0-18399 GCF_048594945.1 Pseudactinotalea sp.
GCACGTGGAACGAGAAGTCGACGCCGGCGGCACCGGTGCCGTCGATGACCTCGACGAACTGGACCGTGGTGCCGTTCGCGGGGTCACCCGATCGCCCGACGACGGAGTCGCGCCACTGCGCCCACTGGGCTGTGTCCGGCACGTTGGCCTCGACGCGCCACTGGCTGGCGTCGGAGGTGACGGGAAGGGCATAGGTGCCGTCGGCGCCCGTGACCACCGGTCCGGCGGCGTTCCCCTCGGCGTCGTAGGCGTACACCTCGATCCCCGGAAGACCGGTCTCGTAGCTGTCCATGACGCCGTTGGCGTCGTAGTCCTGCCAGATCGTGCCGGTGATCTCGTCGCCCTCGGCGGCAGCAGCAGGTGCTGCCCCCACGGCGACGAACCCGGTACCGACGAGGCCAACCACGCCGAGCGCGGCGATCCCCCGTGACAGCGTGCCGGGCGGCCGCCTCATCGCATCGCTTCCTCTACCCACCCTGTTGACCCTCTTCCGTTCCCGAACACACGGCCCGAATACGCCGCGTGTAGTGCACGCACCGCCGTCTAGCATTCGGGACCCGGATGTCCACGGGCTAGTCGCGGCAGGGTGATGCGGGGACGAAGCCAGGGTGACAGCGGTATGAGCGCGACTGAGCCGGAAGCGCACGTTTCCGCCGAATCTGGGCGGTGATGCACCGTGGTCCTGCTTCTTTAGACTCCGCTGCATGTCCCACCAGTCCGGCCGCCGTTTCGCAGGCGCCGCCGCCGCCCTCGCGGTGCTTCTCGCGGCCGGCTGCGGCACGGGCACGGCACCGCCGTCGAGCGATCCCGCCGGTCCCGGCGAGGTGATCCGGGTGCCGGCCGATGCGAGCACGATCGGCGCCGCCGTCGAGCAGGCCGACCCCGGAGACATGGTGCTCGTCGCACCCGGCACCTACCCCGAGGAAGTGACGATCGACGTCCCCGACCTCACGCTGCGCGGTGAGGATCGCAACGGCGTGATCATCGACGGCGGTGGGATCCGTTCGTTCGGTGTGTTCGCCTCCGCCGATGGGGTGCGTATCGAGAACCTCACCGTGACATCCGCGCTGTTCTACGGGGTGCTCGTCACGGGGATGCACGACGAGAACGGGCCGGTCGCCCACGGCGGCCCCGGGTACACCGCCCTCGATCCGAGTGAGTTCCCGCCGGTACAGCGGTTCGCCATCGACCATGTCACCGCGAGCAACAACGGCCTCTACGGCATCTACGCGTTCAACGCCCAGCACGGCACGATCACCGACTCCTACGCGTCCGGCTCGGCGGACTCCGGCTTCTACGTCGGGCAGTGCGAGGCCTGCGACATCCTGGTCGCCGGAAACGTGGCCGAGCGCAACGCGATCGGCTTCGAGAACGCCAACGCGTCGGACTCGGTGGTGATCGCCGGCAACCGGTTCTCCCACAACCGCATCGGGATGACGCTGATCTCGAACTACCAGGAGGCCTTCACCCCGCAACGCCAGAACCTCGTGATGGGGAACCTCATCTCTCAGAACACGAGTGCGGACTCCCCGGCGCACGCACTGGGCGGCTTCGGCGTAGGCCTGTCCATCGTGGGCGGCCAGGACAACGCGGTCGTCACCAATCGGATCGAGGGCAACCCCGTCACCGGCATCCAGCTCGGCAACACGGAGGATCTGCCCGCCAGCGGGAACACGTTCACCGACAACCACCTCGACGGCAACGGCATCGACGTTGGGGACGCCTCGGCGTCACGCACCCCCTCCAGCGGCAACTGCTTCACGCCGGCGCCGGCGACTGCCTCGCCGGCCTCGCTGCGCGAGGCGGTCTGCCCCGAGGGCAACGACGGCACCGGGGTCGACACCTCGACCTGGCCTGCACCCGAGGTCCCCGCCGGCGTCAGCTTCCTCGATATCCCCGCGCCACCGGCACAGCCCACGTTGGCGGATGTCGACACCCCGCCGTCTGAGCCGTTGCCCGCGACCGTCGCCATGCCCGCCGAGGACGACGCCACACTCCCCGCCGCGGACTTCCTCGACGACCGCTCGGGCACCACATGATCCGACGCGCCGTCGCCGTTCTCCTCACGCTCGCGCTGGCGATCGTGGCGCTCGGGTCCTGTACCTCCGGCACCGACGAGGCGCCGGCGCGGCCGCTCACGAGCGAGGAGGCACAACGGCTCGCGCTGACACGCTTCCGCAACTTCGACGCCGGGCTTCGGCCGGTCTCGTTCACGGTCACCGACCGCGGGATCACGTATCTGGTCGACGCGGAGGTGGATTTCGCGGCCGGCGCCGGCTACGGCCTCATCAGTGACGAGGAGGGCACGGAGAGTCTCGTGCTGGCGTGGAGTGCCAGCACGGTCACGACGCTGCCCTGGTCGGGAACCGACGTCCCACGGACAGCACCCGAGGTCGACGACACGTGGACGACGTCAGCCCTCATGCCGCAGGAGTCCCGCCTGCACGCGACACTCTCCATCGTGCTCACGATGACTGCCGACCGGCCGGACAACGCACTGCTGCTCCAGCAGACCGACGCCCGCTGGCTACGAGAGGACACGGTCACCGTCGGCGCGGACGAGACCGCCGTCTCCGTGTTCGCCGGGCCCACGCAAGACACCGTGTACGACCCCGACTCCGGCCTGCCCGACGACGGCAGCGCCGCGACCACCCGCTTCTGGGTGGACGAGACAGGCGTCGGTCACCGCCTCGAGCTCCGACTCGGTGGTGGGACCGAGTGGACGTCGGTCGACCTGGGTCCCGGCAGTGACGATGACCTTCTCGAGCGCCTTGGTGGGGTTGCGGACGTTCTGGGTGTGCGGTGAGCGAGCGAGGGCGCGCTGGGCGTCGGTTGCCGGATCGGCGAACCGTGCTCACCGGCGCCGGAAGCAGCCTGGCCGGGCTGGCGATCGGTCTGGGTGTGGCCGGTCGTGCGACGCCGACGCCCCCTGACCCTGGCGTGCCGACCGGTCCAGCACTGGTCGAGGCCACCGGTGCGCACCAGGCCGGGATCGACCGACCTGCCACCCCGCAGACGTTCTGCATGCTCGCCGTCTTCGACGTGCCGACCGAGCCGACTGCCACCACGATCCGGGAGATCGGCGCCGCCTTAGGTACCGCAGTCACCACCGCGACCTCACCCGAGCATGCGATCGACGCCGGCCTGCTCGACGGCCCGGGCGACCTCACGGTGACGGTCGGCGCCGGTCCGCGGCTCGTGGCCGCCGTCGATCGGGCGTTGCCCGGTGCCACGGACCTCCCCGCGTTCGCGGGAGACGAGTCGATTCCGGCCGAGCGACGTGGCGGCGACGTCGCGGTCCTGGCCTGCAGCAGCGACGCGAACGATGCCGCCACGGCACTTGCTCACGTCGCCGCCAGCCTGCCGGAGCTGCGGCTGCGGTGGATGCAGCGGGGCTTCCGGGCCCGCGGGACCGGAACGATCGCGCGTAACCCGCTGGGGTACCACGACGGCGTGATCGTGCCTCGCGGGGAAGCTCAGCTCGCCGAGCACGTATGGGTGCCCGACGGCCCGGCAGCCGGCGGCAGCATCCTGGTGGTGCGGCGCCTTCGCCTAGACACCACCGGGTTCGATGCACTCCCCGGCGAGCGCCAAGACCAGGTGATCGGACGCCGTCGGGCAGATGGCGTGCCGCTCTCGGGCGGCGAGCTGACCAGCGAGGCCGACCTGCTCGCGAAGACACCCGAGGGTCAGCTGCTCGTGCCCGCGACCTCGCACGTGCGCGCAGCGCACCCGAGCTTCACCGGCAGCCACCTGATGCTGCGACGCGGCTACGCGTTCGACGACGGCACGGCGCTCGACCACACCGGCAGCGAGGTGCACGACGCCGGCCTGCTGTTCATGTGTTTCCAGCGTGACCTGGACACGTTCGTCCGCACGCAACATCGCCTCGACGAGGCCGACGACCTCATGCAGTACGCCACGCCGACCGGCAGCGGCACGTTCCTGGTTCTGCCCGGATTCGACGGCGGCCGAGCGCTCGGCACGACCCTGGCCGGCTCCTGAGGGCACTTCTGCCCCGCCCCCGCCGACGGACCGTCAAGCCTGGTGCGGCATAATCGCCGGGTCCCGCGAACTCGAACCTGGCCGGATGTCGGCGCTCCGTCGACCGCCAGATCACACGCCCGCACACAACCGCGACCACGAGTGGGAGCTCATGTCCACCACCTCATCGAGCCTGGCACCGCAGACCTCGCCGATCTCCTACGACGACTCCCGGCGAGCCACCGAGCTGCTCTCGCACGTCGCGCGCGTGTTCGACCAGCGCATCGTGGGCCAGCAGGCGCTGCGCACCGCGCTCGTCAGCTCGCTGCTCGCCGGCGGGCACGTGCTACTGGAGTCCGTGCCCGGCCTGGCAAAGACCACAGCCGCGCAGACGCTGGCGTCCTCGATCACTGGCTCGTTCCACCGCATCCAGTGCACACCGGACCTGATGCCGAACGACATCGTGGGCACCCAGATCTACAACCAGGCCACGGGTGAGTTCAGCACCCAGCTCGGTCCGGTGCACGCCAACCTCGTGCTGCTCGACGAGATCAACCGCTCGAGCGCCAAGACCCAGTCCGCGATGCTCGAGGCGATGCAGGAGAAGCAGACCTCCATCGGCGGCGAGATGTACCCGCTGCCCAAGCCGTTCATGGTGCTCGCCACCCAGAACCCCATCGAGGAGGAGGGCACGTACGTGCTGCCCGAGGCCCAGATGGACCGGTTCCTCATGAAGGAGGTGCTCACCTACCCGGCCCCGGACGAGGAGGTGGACATCCTCGAGCGGATCAACAACGGCTCCATGACCGCGCCGCTGACCGCCGCGCCGATCTCGATCGGGGACGTCGAGTTCCTGCAGCAGCTCGTGCAGAAGGTGTACGTGGACACCTCGATCAAGCAGTACATCGTGGCGATCATCAACACCTCGCGCGGCGGCGGTCCGCGGCCGCTGCCGAACCTCAACCAGCACGTGCGCGTGGGGGCGTCGCCGCGTGGTGGCATCGCGTTGATGCGGATCGCGCAGGCGCTCGCCGTCCAGGCCGGCCGCTCGTACGTGGTGCCCGACGACGTGAAGGCGCTGCGGCACTCCGTGCTGCGGCACCGCATCGTGCGCACCTACGACGCACTTGCCAACAACGTGGCGCCCGAGGCGCTGGTGGACGCCGTGTTCGCGGCCGTTCCCAGCCCCTGACCCACACAGCACGAGACCGACCGACGACAGGAAGGGGGGCACCGCTGATGGCATCGACCTCACGACTCGCGAAAGTCCGGGCCCGCCTGGACCTGCCGACCGTTCGCCGTGCCTCCGGTCTGCTCGAGGGTCGGCACCGCTCGATCTACTCCGGCCACGGCCAGGACTTCGACGAGATGGCGCTGTACCAGTTCGGCGACGACGTCTCCGACATCGACTGGAAGGCCACCGCCTCCACCGGTCAGCCGGTGATCCGCCGGTTCGTGCGCGACTCCAACCTCGCGATGGTGCTCGCGGTCGACACCGGCCGCAACATGGCCGCCACCGCACCGGACGGCAGCACAAAGTCTGACCTGGCGGTCTTCGCTGCGGAGGTTATCTGCTACCTGGCGCGCAACCGCGGCGACACCGTGGCGCTCGTGGCGGGCGACGACGAGCGCACCGTTCAGATCCCGGCGCGCGGCGGTGGCTCCCACATGGAGATGCTGCTGCGGCGGATCGACGCCATGTTCGACCTGGAGAGCCCAGCCAGCGACCTCAACCGGGTGCTCGACCGCGTGCTCACGTGGTTCACACGCAAGTCGCTCGTGGTGATCATCACCGATGAGGCACGGCCCGAGCCCGAGCACGAGCTGGCGCTCAAGCGGCTGCGCACCCGCCACGAGGTGATGGTCGTCCAGATCGCCGACCGGCTCCCCACCGACGACCCGAACGAGGTGATCGACGATGTCGACACCCCGCTCGACATCCCCGAGTTCCTGCGCTCACGCAAGGACCTCGTGAGCGAGGCCGAGGAGTACTCACTGCGACGCCGTCAGGATGCTGCAGCGCTGCTCCGGCGCCGCGGCATCGAGTCCGTGACCGCCACGAGCGAGGACCAGCTGATCGACGCCCTGATCGACCTGTTGAGGAGGCAGAAGCGTGTTCGCGGCTGACCTCTCCGCGCCGGTGTGGGCCGTGGAGGTCCACGACCCGGTCGCCCCCGCGGCGTACTCCACCTGGGTGCCGATCGTCGGCGGTGCGCTGCTGGTGCTCATCGGCGCCTGGCTGTGGTGGGTGTTCTGGCACACGCGCGAGCGCCCGTTCGACTCCAAGGAGGGCCGTGGCGACCGGTTCTCGGGGCTGCGGCAGCGCACGCTGGCCGACATCGCGCAGGCCGAGGAGCGTTACCGCGAGGGCGCTACCGACCTGCGCACGCTGCACCTGGACCTCAACCACATCATGCGCGAGTTCGCCAACGGTCGGCTCCGGATGGACACGAGCTCCCTGACGGTCGGTGAGATCGCTCGGATCGAGGGCACCGACCGGCTCTCGTCGCTGCTGACCGAGTACGAGGAGCCGGCGTTCGCCGTCGACTCCGACGCCGAGGCACTCGCCGCGACCACCAACGCCAAGGCGGTGGTCGAGCAGTGGTGAACCACTTCATGCACGGGTGGGCGCTGTGGGTGGTCATCGGCGCCGTGATCGTGCTCGGCGTGCTGGGCTGGTTCGCGCGCAAGCCCAAGAGCGAGCGCCGCAACGTCACCTGGGTGGCGAACGCGGGCTATCTGCCCACGCTGCCGTCCTTCAAGTCGCGGTTGTCGCGCTACAAGCTGCTGCTGAGCGTGGTCGCCGTGATCCTGCTCGGCACCACGGTCGCTGCCGGGTTCCTGGCGTCGCGCCCCGTGGACCGGCAGGTGCGCTCCGAGGAGCTCGCCACGCGCGACATCGTGCTGTGCCTCGACGTGTCCGGCTCGATGCTCGAGTTCGACACCGAGGTGGTCGAGCGGTTCCTCGAGCTGCTGCCGTCCTTCCAGGGCGAACGGATCGCGCTGTCGGTGTGGAACTCCACGTCGCGGACCGTGTTCCCGCTCACCGACGACTACCAGCTGGTCGAGGAGGAGCTGCGGTACGCGGCGGACGTGCTCGACTTCGACGTCGACTCGCTCTCCGACTGGTCCTTCGACCCGGGTCACTACGACCGCCTCATCGAGTACCTCGCGGGTACCACCGGGATGGGGCAGAACGAGTCCTCGCTCGTGGGTGACGGACTCGCCACCTGCGCGCTGATGTTCGACGAGCAGGACACCGAACGATCCCGCTCGATCATCCTCGCGACCGACAACCAGGTGCTCGGCAACCCGGTGTACTCGCTGCCCGAGGCCGGCGACCTCGTGGCCGAGCGCGACATCTCACTGTTCGGCATCTACGCGGGCGAGGTGACGAGTTCCTCGGCCGCCGAGGAGAAGGAGTACCGGGACGTGGTCGAGGGCCACGACGGGCTGTTCTTCCAGGCGTCCGACCCCGATCTCGTCTCGCAGGTCGTGGACCAGATCGCGGCGCAACAGGCGGTCGATCTCGACGCCGACACCGATGTGGTGATCACCGATCGCCCCGAACGGTTCTTCGCCTGGCTGGTGGTCGCGATCGCGGTCTACGTGCTGGCCGTCTGGAGGCTACGAACATGACGCTGCGCATGCTCTGGCCCCTGTGGGCGATGATCGCGGTGTTCGTGCCGATGCTGGCCCTGTGCGTGTGGCGGCTGCGCGCCTCGCGCGGTGAGCGCCGCGTCGACTGGATCCGCCGCACCGTGATGGTCGCGTGCGTCGCGGTGATCGGCCTCTGCCCCGCCATCCCCAGCACCGAGAACGACGGCCTGGTCTCCAACGCCGAGATCTACTTCGTGGTGGACCGGACCGGCTCGATGGCTGCCGAGGACTACGACGGCGGCCAGCCCCGCCTCGCGGGTGTCTCTCACGACATGACTGCGCTGACCCAGGCGCTGCCTGGCTCGAGGTACGCGATCATCGCGTTCGACTCGCAGTCCACGCGCCAGCTGCCGCTGACCACCGACTCCCGAGCGGTCCGTTCCTGGGCGGACACCGTGCGCCAGGAGATCACCGCCTACTCCGCGGGCTCCTCGATCGACCGTCCGCTCGACCAGTTGCGGACCACGCTGGAGGCGGCAGCCGAGCGCAACCCGTCGAACGTGCGCCTGGTGTTCTTCATGTCCGACGGTGAGAACACCACCGGGTCGGGCTCGGACGCGAGCGACGGTTTCGCCTCGTTCGCCGACCTTGCCCCATTGATCGACGGCGGCGCCGTGCTGGGTTACGGCACCGCCGAGGGCGGCCGGATGCGCAGCTACGACGGGACGTCGAACTCCGGCTACGGCACGGACGCCCCCTACATCACCGACGACACCGGTGCCGATGCGATCTCCCGCATCGACGAGACCGCGCTGCGCACCGTGGCGGACCAGCTGGGGATCCAGTACTCGCACCGGATCGCCCCGGACGACATCACGCCGCTGGTCTCCGACGTCAACCTGGAGGCGATCGCCGATGACGGACGCCGCGACCTGACGACATATACCGACGTGTACTGGCCTGCGGCTGCGCTGCTCGGCCTGCTGCTCGCGTGGGAGGCGTGGGACCTGTCCCGCGAGGTTCCCAAGCGCAAGCGCGAGAACGAGCCGCAGCGCCGTGACCGGCAACGTGCCATGGCCATGAGCGGAAAGGGAGGCTAGACATGTCCCTCGACGTCCTGCCACCGCCAGGAGAGTTCAAGACCAGCGAGGAGATCCGCGACGCGAAGTACGCGGAGGAGCTGCGGCGCAAGCGCAAGCGGCTGCTGCTGTGGTCGCTGCCCGTGATGGTGATCGCGTTCCTCGCTGCGGTCAAGCTACTGAGTGCCGTCGCGCTCAACATGGCCGGCAGCTCCGCCTACTCCAACGCCAGCTACAACACCGCGGCCGACCGGTTCGAGTCGCTGGAGTTCTTCAACGTCGTCGAGCCGTGGAAGGCGTACTTCAACCAGGGCACCGCGATCTACGCCGGCGGTCAGTTCTTCCAGGCCACGCAGAAGCTGGATGTGGCGCTGGACCTGGTGCCGAAGTCCCCGCAGGGGGAGCCTCCGGGCGAGGACGAGTGCGACGTGCGCACCAACTACTCGCTCGCTCTGGAAGGGTTGGGCGACGAGTCGATGGCCGCCCGTGACCCCGCGATGGGCGCCGACTACTACGCGCAGGCTCAGGAGATGCTCTCCAACTGCGGTGAGTCCGGTGGCAGCGGCGGCGAGGAGGCCCAGGAGGCCGAGGAACGCCAGCAGGAGAGCCAGGAGCAGGCCGAGCAGGAGCAGCAGGAACAGCAGGAGGGCGAGGGCGGCGAGGACCCGTCCGACGGTCCCACCGACGGCGAGTCGGAGACCCCGGCGGATGGCGAGTCCTCCGGCGAGGGCGAGTCCGAGACCCCCACCGACGGCGAGTCCTCCGGCGAGGGCGAGTCCGAGACCCCCACCGACGGCGGGTCCTCCGGTGGCGAGGAGACGGAGTCGACCGACCCGCAGCAGGAGGAGCTCGAGTCGCGCAACGACGAGGCCCAGCAGTCCGCCGATGCCGAGGATCAGGCCTCCGGCGGCGGCAACGGCTCCGGCCAGAACTGGTAGCGCACGCCCGTCCCTGGCTCTCAACGCCGAGACCGAGGCTCAACGCCGAGACCGAGGGGCGCACCCCGCGGTCTCGGCGCTCGGCCTCGGTCTCGGCGTCCGGCGCGCGCGAGGTGGGTGGCCTCAGCCCCAGACCAGGCCGCGGGCGGGGTCGTTGAGGGTGGCTGCGACGTCCTGCAGCACCCGGCTCCCGAGCTCGCCGTCGACCAGGCGGTGGTCGAAGCTCAGCGCCAACCGGGTGACCCACCGTGCCTTCACCTTGTTCTTGTGCACCCAGGGGCGCTTGGTGATCGCGCCGACCGCCAGGATCGCCGACTCCCCCGGGTTGAGGATCGGGGTGCCGGTGTCGATGCCGAAGGTGCCGATGTTGGTGATCGTCACGGTGCCGTCGGACATCGCGGCGGGCTGGGTCTTGCCGGCCCGCGCAGTGCTGGTCAGCTCGTTCAGCGCAAGCGCGAGGTCGTGCAGGCCGAGCCGGTGTGCGTCCTTGATGTTCGGCACCACCAGCCCTCGCGGCGTCGCGGCCGCGATACCGATGTTGATGTAGTGCTTGTAGACGATCTCCTGCGTGGCGTCGTCCCAGGCGGCACTGATCTCCGGGTGCCGCCGGATCGCCAGGATCAGCGCCTTCGCGGCGATCAGGGTGGGCGTGACCTTGACGTCGGCGAACTCACGGTCCTCGCGCAGCGTCTTGATCAGCTTCATGGTCTTGGTCACGTCGGTCGCCGTGATCACCGTGACGTGCGGGGCGCTGAAGGCGCTCGCCACCATCGCCTCGGCGGTGCGGCGCCGCACGCTGCGCACCGGCACCCGGGTGGTGCGCCCGTCCGCGGCCACGGTGCCCCCGTCGAGCCACGGGCGGTCGTCACCCGGGTAGACCACGAGCCGTTCGGGCTGCTCGTTCTCCACAGCGGCGTTGACATCCTCTCGTGTGACGATTCCTCCCGGCCCCGTGCCCTTGAGCCGGGACAGGTCCACTCCCAGGTCCTTGGCCAGCTTGCGCACCGGCGGTTTGGCCAGCACGGGGTTCGCCGAGATGGGGGCCGACGGCGCAGCCTGCTTCGCCGGTTCGGGTGCCGGTCGCGGGGTGGCCGGCTCAGGCTGGGGCGCCGGCGTCGCCGGCGCCGCGACCGGCGCTGCAGCGCTCGCGGCAGGCTGCGCGTGCCGGCGCGTGCGCCGCGCCTGACTCGGTGCCTTGGTGCCGTAACCGACCAGCACGTCACCGCTGGTCTCACCCTCATCGGCGGCGTCGTCGGCCGGCACGCTCGCGGCGCCGCCGGGATCGGTGTCGATGACGATGATCGGGTTGCCGACGTCGACGCTCGCGCCGACCTCCACCAGCAGCTCGTGCACCACGCCCGCGTACGGGCTGGGCAGCTCGACCAGCGACTTCGCGGTCTCGATCTCGACGATCGTCTGGTTGACCGTCACCTCATCGCCGGGAGAGACCTTCCACTCGACGATGTCGGCCTCGGTGAGACCCTCCCCCACGTCGGGAAGGTTGAACGGTTGATACGCAGGCATGGGCGCTCCGGGCTCTCAGTATCCGAGGGTGGCGTCGACGGCATCGAGCACCCGGTCCAGGCTGGGCAGGTACTCCTCCTCGATGTTCGCAGGTGGGTACGGCGTGTGGAAGCCTCCCACGCGCAGCACCGGCGCCTGCATCGAGTAGAAGCACCGCTCCGTCACGGCAGCGGCGAGCTCGGCGCCGGCCCCGAAGAACGTGGGCGCCTCGTGCACCACCACCAGCCGCCCGGTCTTGGTCACCGACTCCGCGACCGTGTCGATGTCGAGCGGCGAGATCGAGCGCAGATCGATCACCTCGACGCTGCGGCCCTCCTCACCCGCCACCTTCGCTGCCGTGAGCGCGGTCCGCACGGTGGGCCCGTAGGCGGCCACGGTGACGTCGGTGCCCGAGGTGAGCACCCGGGCGCGTTCGAGATCCGCGACACCCGGCCCCACGCCGTCGGGCTCGCCGACGAGACCCAGCGCGAGCTCGTCGGCCTCGACGTCGACCTCCTCCTTGTCCCAGTAGCGAGCCTTCGGCTCGAAGAACAGCACGGGGTCGGGCGAGGCGATCGCCTGCTGGATCATCGCGAACGCGTCCGATGGCGAGGACGGGCTCATCACGCGCAGTCCCGCGGTGTGCGCGAACAGCGCCTCCGGCGACTCGCTGTGGTGCTCGACCGCACCGATGCCGCCGCCGTAGGGCACGCGAATGACGATCGGCATCTCGACCCGGCCGCCGCTGCGGTAGTGCACCTTCGCGAGCTGGGTGGTGATCTGGTCGTAGGCGGGGAAGATGAAACCGTCGAACTGGATCTCGCAGACCGGGCGGTAGCCGGCGAAGGCGAGCCCGATCGCTGCGCCGATGATGCCGGACTCGGCGAGCGGGGTGTCGACCACGCGGTCGTCACCGAAGTCCTTCTGCAGGGCGTCCGTGACACGGAAGACCCCACCGAGCGGGCCCACGTCCTCTCCCATCACCATGACCTTGCTGTCGCGCTCCATCGCGCGTCGCAGCCCGAGGTTGATGGCCTTGGCCATCGCGATCCGCTCGCTCACTTGGCCTCCTCCTCGAACGAGGACTCGTAGTCACGGAACCACGCTCGCTCACGTTCGATCTGCGACTGCGGCGTGGCGTACACGTGGTCGAACATCGACTCGGGCTGCGGCTTGTCGAGGGCGCGGCAGAAGGTGCGGGTGTCCTCGCCGAGCCGGTCCGCCTCCGCCTCGAGGTCGTCGAAGAACTCGGACCCGGTTCCGAGGCTCTCGAGGTGGGTGCGCAGCCGCACGAGCGGGTCCCGCTGACGCCAGTGCTCCTCCTCGGCCCGGCTGCGATAACGGGTCGGGTCGTCCGAGGTGGTGTGCGCGCCCATCCGGTACGTGACAGCCTCGATGAAGCTCGGGCCACCGCCGTTGTGTGCGCGCTCCAGCGCCTCGGACATGACCGCGTAGCAGGCGAGGACATCGTTGCCGTCCACGCGCACCGACGGGATCCCGAAGCCCTCGCCGCGGTGCACGAGCGGGATGCGGCTCTGCTTGGCGGTCGGGACAGAGATCGCCCACTGGTTGTTCTGACAGAAGAACACCACGGGAGCGGAGGCGGCCGAGGCGAAGACCATCGCCTCGCTGACGTCGCCCTGCGAGGTCGCGCCATCGCCGAAGTACGCGACGACTGCGCGGTCACGGTCGGCATCGCCGGTGCCGACGTCGCCGTCACGCTGGATGCCCATGCCGTACCCGGCGGCGTGCAACGCATGCGAGCCGATCACGAGCGTGGGCACGTTGTAGTTGTGCTCCCGGGCGTCCCAGCCACCGTGCTCGCGACCGCGGTACAGGCGGAGCAGGTCGCGCATGTCGAGGCCGCGCACCCACGCCACGCCATGCTCGCGGTAGGAGGGAAACACGAAGTCCTGGGGTCGCAGGGCCCGGGCGGAGCCGACCTGCGCCGCCTCCTGCCCGAGGCTCGGTGGCCACAGCCCGAGCTCGCCCTGCCGCTGCAGCGACGTCGCCTCGGTGTCGAAGCGGCGCGTGAGCGCCATGTCGCGGTAGATGGTCTCGAGCGCCGCGCGGTCCAGATGGTCCGCGCGGGCCGAGTAGACCGCGTCGCTCAGCCGTTCGCCGGTGGGCGAGAGCAGCTGAACGGTGTGGTCCGGCGCGCCGGACCCGGTGTTACGTCCGACGTGAGGGGTGTCCTCACTCGTGTCGGTGGTGATCACTTCCGGTCTCCTTCGAGGGGTGTTGAGGGTGACGGGATGTCATACCTACGCCAGCGTAGGCTACGGAACCGTAGGTTCTATGCAGTTGTGCCCGACGACGTCGTGCCGTCAGTTTTGTAGGGATCCTCCAACTCCCGTGGTGTCGGCGGCGTCGCCGCCGGAGCTGGAGGCCCACCTCGCCGTGAGCTCCAGAACGATGTCGTTGGCCTCGGACTCACCGATGCTGACCCGCACGCCGTCACCCGCGAAGGGGCGCACGGTCACGCCGGCCTCCATCGCGTCGGTCGCGAACGCGCCGGCCACGTCGCCCAGCGGCAGCCACACGAAGTTGCCCTGCGGGTCGCCGATGTCCCAGCCCTGCGCGCGCATCGCGGCGACCACCCGTTCACGCTCGGACACGAGCTCGCCGACCCGATCGGCCACGGCCTGCTGCTGACCGAGCGCCGCGACCGCGGCCGCCTGCGCGATCGCGTTGACGCCGAACGGGGTGGAGGCGGTCCGCAGCGTGCGCGCCAGCCGCCTGCGGGTCACGGCGTAGCCCACACGCAGGCCAGCCAGCCCGTAGGCCTTGGCGAAGGTCCGCAGGATCACGAGGTTCTTGTGGTCGGGCAGCAGTGCGAACGAGTCGATCGGGTCCGCGGAGCGCACGAAGTGGGCATAGGCCTCGTCGAGCAGCACCATGACGTTGCTGGGAACCACGTCGAGGAACGCGACCAGCTCGCTGTGGGAGATCGCGGCACCCGTGGGGTTGTTGGGGGTGCACAGGATGACGATCTTGGTGCGGTCCGTGATCGCCGCGGCCATCGCCTCGAGGTCGTGCCGACCGTCGGGCGTGTTGGGGATCTGCACCGAGGTGGCGCCGGCCACCTGGACGAGGATCGGGTAGGCCTCGAACGAGCGCCAGGAGTAGACCACCTCGTCGCCGGGCTCGCACATCCCGCGCAGGATCAGCTCCGCCACGGCCACCGACCCGTTCCCCACGATCACGCGGTCGGCGACCTCGCCGTGGTGGCGCGCGATCTCCTCGGCGAGGCGGTCGGCGTACATGAGCGGGTACCGGTTGATGTCCTCGGCGGCGTCCGCGATCGCTGCCAGCACCGCCGGCAGCGGCGGGAACGGCGCCTCGTTGGACGACAGCTTGAACACACCCGGGTTCGAGCCTGCCGCACCGGGGACGTACGCAGGCAGCGACTCGAGTGCTGCGCGCAGTCGGACAGCGGGTCGCTCCGGAGCCGACGGCGGCTGCTCTGCCTCGTCGAGCTCGGACGGCCCGGGAATACCCATCGCCATCCCCTCAGCATGCCATCTGGATGGCAGGATCGGAGGATGCTGCGCTTCCTCGTCAAGGTCCTCATCAACGGCATCGCGATCTGGCTCACCTCGCTGTGGATCGGCGGCGTGGACATCGTGGCCGGCTCCGGCGCCCCCGAGACGGGCGACCCGGTGCTCAACACCGTGATCGTGGTGGCCGTGATCGCGGCGATCTTCACGCTGGTCAATGCGATCGTGAAGCCGATCGCCAAGGCGCTGGCGCTTCCGCTCTACCTGCTGACGCTCGGCTTGTTCTTCCTCGTGGTGAACGCCCTGATGCTGCTGCTGACGAGCTGGATCAGCGGGTACACGGACTTTGGCCTCACCGTGGACGGGTTCTGGACTGCGGTGCTCGCCGGGCTCGTCATCTCGATCATCTCGGTGGTGCTCTCGGTCATCCTTCCCGACGGCGAGCGCAAGAATCGGTAGCGCGATCAGTCGGTCCGGGTTCCCTGGTAGTAGCTGCTGGTGGCCGTGGCCTCCGGGTTGAGGACCGGAGCAACCACGGCGAGGTAGTCGAGGACCGCGCCCTCGTCGGACGCGTCCACGAGCCGCGCCGTATCGGCGTACGTGGGGGTGTCGTGCGTGTCGCGTGGGGTGGATGAGCTGCTGAGGTCGGCGTCGATCGAGCTGGTCAGGGTGCGTTCCACCGTGGTCCAGTTCTCCCCCACCGGGTTGGCGGCGTTGTCGAACCCGGGTACGAGATCCTCGACGTGCTCCAGGCTGAGCACCTCGGTCCCCTCCGGCGCGTCGAGCAGCCCCACCGGTGCGCCGAGCGTCAGCACGCCACTGACGTCGAGCTCCCCGGCCACGGCGTTGGCTGCGTTGAGCGCGACCATCCCGCCTTGCGAATGGCCAGCGACCACCACCTGCTGACCGGGCTGGATCCCGGCCATCCGCATCGCCTGCACCACCATGGCCGTCGCACCGGTCGCCTCGCCGACCATCGCGCCGGGGTTCCCGGCCCAGTCGAACGGCTGCCCACCCACGAGGTCGCCTTGGGTACCCGGGACCAGCACCAGCCAGGACACTTCGCCATCGGGCGCGGTCACCTGGTCGATCCGCACCGTGCCCGGCTCGACCTCCCCGTGGTCCGGGTACAGCCCGCCGATCGCCTCGACGACCCCCTCGAGGTCGCCGATCGCCTCGTGCTCGCTGACCTCGTCCCCCGGACCCGGGGCGGTGGAGCCGGGCGGGTTGACCTGAGCCACGGATACCCGGTGCGAGACCACGCCTGAGATCAGACCCGCCAGCGCCCGGGAGGCGTCAGGGATCGGGCGATCGATTCCCGTCACGGCCCAGAGCGACTCCTCCAGCACCATCCCGATCCCGTGCCGCGTGGGCACCACCTGGCCGTGCTGCCAGGCATCCATCCAGGCTGCCTGGACCGCGGTGCCGATATGCACCCAGGAGAGCGGGTTGAGCGGGTTCCACGCCGGGCGGGTGAGGCGCCAGATCCGCGCCTCGTTCGCCGCCTCAGCGGACTCATAACCATCTGCGGCGCGCACCAGGCGTGCAGCGAGATCGTCGATCTGATCGGCCCGGCGATCGCCGTCGGCCACCACGAGCATCCCCTCGGCCACGGCGCCGGAACCACTCGAGGTGAGGGGTGCCGTGCCGGAGACCGCGGTCAGAAGGATCCGGATGTTGTGGGCTGCCTCACGGGTGCGGCGCGCGATCGACCGCAACCGCGTTGCGCACATGCGCACGTCCCAGGTGCTCACCTCCAGGTCGGCCGAGCTGCCGATCCCGAAGCCGAACACCGTGAGCTCGCGCTCGGACTGAAGCAGCTCGCCGTTGGTCGGCGACCCGTCCATCGCCTCGTCGAAGCGACTCATACCGCCACGTTCCCGCCGCCGGACAGCGCGGTCCGGATCGCGACCAGTTCTCGCTCGTGGCGGTGGATGAGGGCCGCCAGGCCGCGGATTCTCACCGCGTAGGCACCGAGTCCGGTGGCCAGATTCCTGGCCGTCGTCTGGTAGACCCCGGCGGCCCTGCCGGTCCAATGGTCGGGTACAGCGGTCTGTAGATCCGCCTGTACCCCTTCTACCTCTCCCGCCACCGCCGACACCACCGCTGCGTGCGCCACCGTGCCCTCCTTCTCTCGCCGTTCGTGAGTCCACGACGCTAGGCAGGCGGCAGGGGCCGCCGCCGAGCCGTCAGGGGGGTGCTGTGGACAAGGGGACATCAGCCCGCACCTGTGGACAACGGCACAGCGTGGACGGTGTGACAATGGCCGGCATGGCCGAGGACTACTCGATCTGTGTCGTATGCAGCGGAAACATCTGTCGCTCCCCGATCGGGGAGGTCATCCTCGAGGACGCGCTCGCTCGCGCAGGCCTGGCGGACCGCGTGTCGGTGTGCTCCGCGGGGACGGGAAGCTGGCACCTGGGTGAGGCCGCGGACCACCGTGCGTGCGCCGTGGCCAAGAGTCACGGCCTCGACCTCGCTGAGCATCGCGCCGACGTGTTCAGCGAGGACCACTTCACCCACGTGGACCTGGTGCTCGCGCTCGACTCCGGGCACCTGCGCGCCTTGCAGGCACTCGCCCCCGACCAGGCCGCACGCGACAAGATCCATCTGCTCCGTTCTTTCGACCCCGAGGCGGTCGATGAGGGCGACCTCGAGGTCGCGGACCCCTACTACGGGGACCGGCGCGACTTCGAGATCGCCTACGACCAGGTGGTCGCGGCGGCAGCCGGCATCGTCGCGCACGTGCAGGAAGAGCTCGAGCAGCGCGTACGCGCGTGAGCTCGATGCCACCGTGAGCACCCACCGCAAGACCCACTTTCCCCATCCCGACGCCGCCCTCTTCGAGGCCGCCGGTCTTGCGTGGTTGGGAGGGGTCGACGGCGGTGCCCGCGTCGCGGAGGTTCTCTCGGCTCGTGCTGGTCTGCTCGAACTCGAGCAGATCGACGACGGTCACGCGACGCCCGAGGCTGCCCGCGTGTTCGGTGCGGCGCTGGCGCGCACGCACGCGGCGGGCGCGCCCGCGTACGGCTTCGTCCCAGGCACCACGCCGCTGTTCATGGGGCGGCTCGAGCTGCCCGCGCCCGACCCGGCTCCGGTGACCTGGGGTGAGTTCTACGCGACCGAGCGCGTGCTGCCCTACCTGCGCCGCGCCGTCGAGCAGGGTCGGATCCACGGATCCGACGAACGCACGATCGAGGCCGTGGTGACCCGGCTGCTCGACGGCGACCTCGAGCACGAGCAGCCGGCTCTGGTTCACGGCGCGGCGCGCCTGCACGGTGACCTGTGGAACGGGAACGTGCTGTGGGCACCGGAGGGCGCCGTGCTGATCGACCCGACCGCGCACGGCGGGCACGCCGAGACCGACCTGGCGATGCTCGCGCTGTTCGGTGCGCCGTACCTCGAGGAGATCCTCACCGGCTACGACGAGACGTCCGCGCTCGCTCCCGGGTGGCAGCACCGGGTCGATCTGCACCAGCTCAACCCGCTGCTCGTGCACACGGTTCTGTTCGGCGGCAGCTACGCTGCCGCCGCCGTTGCCGCCGCCTTCCCCTACACCTGACCGAGGTCACCGCACCCGGACGGAGAACCCATGAACCCCGTGCACCACATCGAGCTGTGGACCAGCGACCTCGCCGCGGCCGAGCCGAATTGGCACTGGTTGCTGAGCGGGCTCGGGTGGGAGCGAGAGATCGACAGCGACTGGCCCAGCGGGCGGATCTGGCGCCATGCGAGCGGGGTGTACCTCGTGCTGGAGCAGTCCCCCGCTGTGGTGGGCGACCGCCACGACCGGAT
>NZ_JBMDXJ010000363.1:0-2238 GCF_048594945.1 Pseudactinotalea sp.
GCAGCAGCGCGCCGGCCGCAGCCAGCGCACCTACGTGTGTCCACTTCCGTGTCGACATCCGATCTCCTCCCTTGGTGACGGAACGCTCGAAAGCGCTTTCAATACAGTAGGCGATGCGCACTCCAGCCCGCAAGGGCAGAAGGGCGATCGCCCGGTGTTGCCGGATCACGATCTGGCATCGATTCGGGTATTGCACCCGTACTCTCGTGGCGATTCCTGAGGCTGGCGGGCGGCGCTGCGACTGGAAGCGCTTCCGCCGCTATACGATCGGCCGCGGACATGGATGGGAGGTTCCGATGACACGCCGCAGCGCAGTACGACTGATCGACGTCGCCGAGCATGCCGGCGTCTCGCTGGCCACCGCGTCGCGAGTGCTCAGCTCCTCCGGCACCTACCGAGGGCGCGGCGATGCGAACGAACGCGTGCTGGCCGCCGCAGCGGAGCTGGGATACGAGCCCAACCTTCACGCGCGCGCTCTGGCGGGCTCGCAGTCCTCGACGATCGCCCTGGTGGTCCACGACATCCGCGACGCCTACTTCGCCCTGATCGCCGGTGCCGTGGTGAGCGCGGCGGAGCAGCACGGCATGCTCGTGACGATCGTCTCGACCTACCGCGACCCCCAGCAGGAGGCGCGCTACCTCGCGCTGCTCCGTGCACAGCGACCCCGCGCGATCATCCTCGCGGGCAGCGGCTTCACGAATCGCTCGGCCGCAGACCCGATCCGTGACGAGCTGCGTCGCTACGAGGAGACGGGCGGCGTGGTGGTCACGCTGGGACGACAGGACGTCGGCCACTCGATCATCGTCGGCAACGAGGCCGGTGCACGAGCGCTGGCGCACTGCCTGGTCGATCTCGGGCACCGCGACTTCGCGGTCGTCACCGGCCCCGCCAAGCTCACCACCGTGCGGGACCGCCTGAAGGGATTCCGAAGCGGCCTCGCGGACCGTGACATCGACCTCCCCCCGCACGCAGTGGTGCACGGCGCCGCCACCCGGGAGAACGGCGGCACCGTGGCAGCCCAGCTCGCGGAGGCCGGGCACCGACCGACGTGCGTGTTCGGTTCGTTCGACGTGGTCGCTGTCGGGCGGGTGGCCGGGTTCCAGCGTCTCGGGATTGCCGTGCCCCACGACATCTCGGTGGCCGGGTTCGGTGACGTGCCCGTGGCCTCCGACATCACCCCGGCGCTCACCACGGTGCGGCTGCCGCTCGAGCAGGTCGGTCAGCAGGCTGTTGATCTCGCCCTCTCGCCCGACCCGCCCGTGCGACGCTCGGTCGCCTTCGAGGGCGTCGTGATGCTGCGTGACAGCACCGCGGCCCCGCACGCCTGAGCCCATCAGAACGCGATCACGCTCGGGAACCGGTCGGCGATCTGACCGATCACGCGGTCCGGGTCTCTCGACCAGACGTCCTCGTTGAAGATCTCCACCTCGATCGGACCGCGGTAGCCGAGAGCATCGACCCTGCGGGTGAGCCCGGCGAGGTCGATCACGCCGTCGCCCGGGACCCCACGCCCGAACACCGGGTGCGGCTGGGGCACGAGCCAGTCACAGATCTGGTAGCTGATCACACGGTCGCCCGCACGCTCGAGCGAAGCCGCCAGCTGCGGGTCCCACCACACGTTGTAGGAGTCGACGGCGATACCGACGGCGGGTGAACCCACCGTCTCGACCATGTCGAGCGCCTGGGCGATCGAGACCACCACGCAGCGGTCCGCCGTCATCATCGGGTGCAGCGGTTCGAGCGCGAGGCGGACGCCGGCCTGCTCGGCCTCGTCCGCCATCGCGGCCAGCCCCTCGAGCGCGCGGGCCCGGGCGCCTGCGAGATCGTTGTCCTCGCCCATGCCACCGCACACCACGTAGAGACACTCGGCTCCCACGCCACGGGCGATCTCGATCGCGCGGCGGTTCTCGTCCGAGACCTGGCCGGGCGCCGACTGCGTCGTGAAGAAGCCGGCGCGGCACACGCTCGAGACCTGCAGATCGTGAGCACGCAGCATCGCCGCGCTGCGCTCGAGCCCGAGCTCCTCGACCTTGTCCAGCCAGACACCGATGCCGCCGATCCCGTGCCGCGCCAACCCTTCCGCCGTCTCGGTCAGCGACCAGTCCCGGACGGTGATCTGGTTGATGCTCAACCGTCGCATGTCCGGTGCTGTCGCCATCAGAGCGTCAGCTCTGGGATGTCGACCCACCGGCGCTCGTCGACGGACTGCTGCGCCGCCTCGGCGAGCTGCACGCCCCT
>NZ_JBMDXJ010000364.1:0-25751 GCF_048594945.1 Pseudactinotalea sp.
ATGAATCGGCGGTACTCACGCTTGCCAGGGACCGAGCCGACCCACTCCAGCGTGAGGGTCTCGGCGTCGAACTCGCCCGAGTTCTTGATGTGGTCCCAGATGCCGTAGCAGACGGCCTGCAGCTCGTCGCGGATCGCCTCGTTGTCGGTGACGACATCCAGCTCGCCACCCCACTCGATCCACCAGTACGCGCACCCGTAGGCATCCACCCGGATCGGCCGAGTCTGGAGGATCGGTGTCGTCGATATGTCCTTCGTGAAGGACGGCGGCACGAACTTCTCCGGCTTTCCCGTATCTCGCGAGTAGAACAGGATCGTGGAGCCGAGCGTGTTCCCATCAGGGACCTCGGGTGCCCATGCTTCGCCGGTCTCAGCCCGCGACTCCCGCCCGGTCCGGTGCTCGGCGCCCGCGAGGTAGCCGACCAGGCCGTCACCCGTCGCGTCGATGAAGGATGGCGAGGTGAAGGTGAAGACCTTCTCGCTCCCCATCTGGAAGCCGGTCACGCACTCGATCTCGATGCCCGACGGCGTCTGTCGGGTCTCGACGTCCCTCACGTCGGTGTTGAGGTACAGATCGATCGTGGGCTCGGCGCGGACCGCCTCGAGCACCACCAGGTCCCAGTAGTACGGGTTTCCCTGCGGGTTCCGGAACTGGTTCTCTACGAACAGCTCGCCCATGATGCCGGTCTCGCGGGCGTTGCTCTGGCCACCGTGTGCGGTGGCGCCGCACACCCACACGCGGACCTCGCTGGAGGAGTTGCCGCCCAGCACCGGGCGATTCTGGATCAGCGAGACCCGGGCGCCGGTCCGCGCGGCGGCGATCGCGGCGCATACGCCGGCGAGGCCGCCGCCGATCACAGTCAGGTCCGCCGCGATCGTCTCGGCGGCGATGGTGGGGACGGTGGTCATGGGGTGGGCTCCTGCTCTGTCATGAGATCGGGGAAACGCCCGAGATCCTCGGGCACGCGTTGCGCCACCAGCAGCCAGATCAGCGAGCAGGCCAGCGTGTCGCTGGCCCTGCCCGCGAAGGTTTCGGTCCAGGTCGTGCTCCGCACGCCCGTGCTGAGCGTCATGTCGGCGGCCGCCGCGAGCGGGCTGGAGGGGTCACCGGTGATCAGCGCGGTGCGGGCACCGGTGCGGCGGGCGCGCTCCAGCAGATGGGCTGCGTGTGTGTCGGCTCCCGACCGCGACAGCGCGAGCAGCACGTCGCCCTCGCCCAGGGTTGCCGCGGCGACGCCTGCGGCCGTGGCGTCCGCGTGCAGCCATACGGCGATCCCGAGCCGGAGCAAGCGAAGCCGCAGCTCCTCAAGCGGCACTGCGTCCGCCCAGCCACCGTGCAGCACCACCCGGCCCCCGCCCGCCACCGCGTCCGCGATCTGCTCCGCCACGGCCAGGTCGAGGCTGCCCGCAGCCTCCGCGGCCCGGTGCTGCTGCGCCGCGAGCACATCCCGGAGCCGCTCGGGCGGGTCGCCGATGCTGAGCTCGGACCCGATGTCCTTGGCCCACCCGCCCTGCAGCGCGCGACCGTGCTCGGTGGCCAGCGCGGCGCGCAGGTCGGGGAAGCCGTCGTAGCCGAGGCGGGCTGCCAGTCGAGAGACCGTCGACGGAGCGACCCCGCTCACCTGCGCGAGCTTCGTGACCGAAGCGCGCGAGGCGCCCTCGGGGTCGCTCAGGATGCTCTCGGCCAGCAGGAGGACGGAGCTTTGCAGCGCTGGTAGGGCCTCGCGCAGGCGCTGCGTCGGGCTGGAGGACGTCGATGCCATCACCGCACATCATTACCCAAAGTGTGCGGAAGCGGAAGAGCAGCGGCACAAGTTGTGCGACGACGTCGTTGACCCATCGCTACGGCCCCGGGCGCGTCAGGCGACGAGATCGCTACTGCGGCACGAGATCGTGACTGTGCAGTACCGATCTCGTGCCGCAGTGACGATCTCGTGGCCGGCAGTGGCCTGGAAGACTCCGCAGCATGACCGAGCCCCGTGAGATCACCGTGTGCTGCCTGCTCTGGGCGAATCCGGGCGAGAAGGCGGCGATGACCGGCTACGAGGATCAGGTGCTGGCCCTGGTGCCCGAGCACGGCGCCCGCGTGCTGCAGCGCGTGGTCGGCTCCGGTGCCGATGGCCACCCGCACGAGGTCCAGGTGTACGCGTTCCCCGATCGGGATTCGCTCGACGCGTACCTGGCCGACCCGCGCCGCACCGCACTCAACGATGTGCGCGACCGTGTGGTCGCCCGTACCGAGCTGTTCGAGGTCGAACTGCGCTGAGCTGTTCAGCGCACGAGGCAGGGACGCTTGGCGTCGAACATCCAGTCCGGGATGAGGTGCTGCATCGCCGCGGCGTCGTCACGCGCGCCGAGCCCGTGCTCCAGGTAGACCTCATGCGCGGCGGCGAGGGCGTCGCGGTCGATCGTCAGGCCGAGACCCGGGGTGTCGTCCACGGCGATGTGACCGTCTCGGATCTGGGGCGGCTGCGTAGTCAGCCCTTGTCCGTCCTGCCAGATCCAGTGGGTGTCGAGTGCTGTGATCTCCCCGGGTGCCGCCGCGCCCACGTGCGCGAACATCGCCAGCGAGATGTCGAAGTGGTTGTTGGAGTGCGAGCCCCACGTCAGCCCGAAGTCGCGGCACAGCTGAGCCACGCGTACCGAGCCCCGCATGGTCCAGAAGTGCGGATCTGCCAAGGGGATGTCGACGGCGTTGCTCCGGATCGCGTGTGCCATCTGTCGCCAGTCGGTCGCGATCATGTTGGTCGCGGTGGGGATGTTGGTCGTCCGCCGGAACTCGGCCATGGTTTCCCGCCCTGAGTAGCCGGCCTCCGCGCCGACCGGGTCCTCGGCATAGGCGAGAACGCCGTGGAGCGGGCGGCAGACCTCGACCGCCTCGGCCAGTGACCAGGCGCCGTTGGGGTCGATCGTGACCCGAGAGGCGGGGAACGTCTCGGCGAGCGCGCGCACCGTCGCCGCTTCCTCGGCCGCGGCGAAGACGCCACCCTTGAGCTTGAAGTCGCGCACGCCGTAACGCTGCTGGACGGCCGCCGCCAAGGCGAGGATCGCGCCGGTGTCCAGAGCGGGTTCGCGCCGCAGCCGCTCCCAGGAGTCGGTTGAGTCTTGCTCGACGACGTAGGGCAGGGTGGTGCGGGATCGGTCGCCTACGTAGAAGAGGTAGCCGAGCACAGGCACCTGCTGGCGGTGCTGCCCATCGCCGAGCAGCTCGGCGACGGGCACGCCGAGGTGCTGGCCGTGCAGGTCGAGCAGCGCCGACTCCAGCCCGGTGACGGCATGGACGGTCGTTCTCAGGTCGAAGGTCTGCTGCCCTCGCCCCGCGACGTCGCGATCGGCGAACGTCGTCGAGATCGCCCGGAGCAGGCGGCCGAACCGCGCGACCGGCTGCCCGAGGAGCATCTCGCCGGCCTCGACGAGGGTGCCGCGGATCGTTTCACCGCCAGGCACCTCACCCAGTCCGGTGCGACCCTCGCTGTCCGTGACGAGCACGATGTTGCGCGTGAAATACGGGCCGTGCGCGCCGCTGAGGTTGAGCAGCATGCTGTCGCCGCCGGCGACCGGGACCACCTCGACCCGCTCGACGACCAGCGCACCCGTGCTCACGCCGTGACCCTACGGATTCGGACCCATCGCTGTCCAAGATCGCTCCGACATGGATTGATGCCCGCTGGACATCAACACCGGGCCGGTCATGAGCCCAGGGCAGACATCACGGCGTACAGGTCCCGTTTGCCCTCGAATCCGATCCCGGGGAGCTCAGGCATGGTGACGTGTCCGCCCGCGACAGCGACGCCGTCGGGAAACCCACCGAACGGCTGAAACAGATCCGGGTAGGACTCGTTGCCACCCAGCCCGAGCCCGGCGGCGATGTTCAGCGACATCTGGTGGCCGCCGTGCGGGATGCACCGGTCCGCGGCCCATCCGTGCGAGCGCAGCATCGCAAGCGTTCGGAGGTACTCGACGAGCCCATAGCTGAGTGCGCAGTCGAACTGGAGCCAGTCCCGGTCCGGCCGCATGCCGCCGTAGCGGATGAGGTTTCGCGCGTCCACCGTCGAGAACAGGTTCTCGCCGGTGGCGAGCGACCCTTCGTACGACGCCGCGACCTCAGCCTGCAACTCGAAGTCGAGAGGGTCGCCGGGCTCCTCGTACCAGAACAGGTCGTACTCCGACAGGGCCGAGGCGTAGGCGATCGCCTGGTCGCTCGCAAAGCGCCCGTTGGCGTCGACCGCGAGCCGCTGCCCCGGTTCGAGGATGTCCAGGACCGCATCGATCCGGCGCCGGTCGGTATCGAGGTCGGCGCCACCGATCTTCATCTTCACGACCGTGTAGCCGCGATCGAGATAGCTCCGCATCTCGTCCTGGAGGACCGTCAGGCCTGTGTCCGGGTAGTAGTAGCCCCCCGCGGCGTAGACAAACACGCGCGGGTTGGCAGCACCGGACCCGTACTGCTCGGCAAGCAAGCGGAACAGCGGTTTCTCGGCGATCTTGGCCACGGCGTCCCAGACCGCCATGTCGATCGTGCCGACGGCGACCGATCGTTCCCCGTGCCCGCCCGGCTTCTCGTTGGTCATCATCGTCGACCAGATCGCGGCGGCGTCGAGGTTGTCACCGTCGAGCAGCGAGTCGGGCTCGGCGTCGAGCACGCGGGGTATGAAGCGGTCCCGCATCATCGCGCCCTGCCCGTAGCGACCGTTCGAGTTGAAGCCGTAGCCGACGACCCGCCGGCCGTCCCGGACCACGTCCGTCACGACGGCGACCAGGCTCAGCGTCATCGTGCTGAAGTCGATGTAGGCGTTTCGGATCGGTGAGCTGATCGGGATGGTCTGCTCGCGGATGTCGACGATTCTCACGTGCTCAGCGCTCCTCGGTCGCCGGACGTGTGCCACGCTGTGCCAGCAGTGCCGCGAGGTCGCCGACCGGGCCGAGATGTGCGAGCTTGTCCGGGTTGAGTTGGTTGTGCAGATTCACCACGCGACCACCGGAGGTCTGCACCGCCATGACGGCGAGCCACGCTCCTTCGGCGTCCCGTGCCCGCACTGCTGGGCCGCCGTTCGCCTCGATCACGTCGATGTGCACACCGAGCGGACCGGTGCGTCTGACCAGTCCCAGCAGGAACCGAGCCACGGCCACCGCGCCCTCGACCGGTCGCGTCACCGCGGGTGCCCGGCCACCGCCATCGGCATGCAGTCGTACGTCCGAGGCGAGCAGTTCCTCGACAAGGGCGACATCCTCGCGGTGCAGGGCGTCGACCAATGCCTCTGCAATCGAGCCCCGATCGGCCCGACCACTGTCGCGCGGCGTCGCTGCAGCCAGCCGCCGGCCTGCCCGGGAGTACATCTGGCGGCAGGCGGCTGCGGACCGCTCGACGATCTCGGCGATCCGCGAGTAGTCGAGCATCACGGCCTCGCGGAGTACGTAGACGGCGCGTTCGAGGGGACCGAGCTCCTCCATGAGCGTGAGGACGGCCGCGGACAGCGACTCTCGCCGCACCGCGACATCGGCAGGATCCGGCGGGCCGGGTGCCGCAGCCACCAGGGTGTCCTCGGACACCAGCGGTTCGGGGAGCCACTCGCCCATGTATCGCTCCCTGCGGACGCGTGCGGAACGGAGAGCATCGATGGCCAACCGGGTGGTGACGGTTGTCGCGAACGCCTCCGGCGACTGCACAGCATCGGCGCCGTGGATCCGGATGAGCGCCTCCTGCACCACGTCCTCGGCCTCGGCCACGCTGCCCAGCATCCGGTAGGCGATCGCGAACATCAGCGGTCGCAGCGCATCGTGCGTCACGTCGGAGTCGAGGCCCACAGGTCCATCGTGACAGCCGGGGGCCGGTTGTCACAGCGACTGCGGCTATCTCGTCGGACGGGACGAGAGATGAGGAGAGACCATGAAGATCTTCCTGGCCGGGGCAGCCGGCGCGATCGGGCGGCAGCTTGTGCCGATGCTGGCCGCTGACGGGCACGAGGTGATCGGCACGAGCCGGAGCCACCGTCACGACGATCAGCTGCGAGCGTTGGGCGCCGAGCCCGTGGTCATGGACGGTGTGGACCGGGCCCAGGTCGTCGATGTGATGGGAGCCGCGGAGCCTGAGGTGGTGATCCACCAGATGACCGGCTTGGCCGGTAGCAGCGGGAACGTGAAGCGGTTCGACGACGACTTCGCTGCCACGAACGCCCTGCGCGTGGCGGGCACAGACCACCTCCTGGCGGCCGCTCGTACGGCTGGCGTGAAGCGGTTCGTTGCGGCGAGCTACACCGGGTGGCCGCACGACCGCTCCGGTCCGATGGTGCACGACGAGGACGCGCCGCTGGATGCCGACCCCGCGCCTGAGTCGCACAGGACGCTCGCTGCCATTCGACACCTCGAGGACGCAGTCACCACGGCGCCTGGCATCGAGGGCCTCGTCTTGCGCTACGGCATGTTCTACGGGCCGGGCACGGGGCTAGGCCCGGGCGGTGATCTGCTCGCCATGATCAGGGCGCGAAAGATGCCCGTGGTCGGTGGCGGCACCGGCGTCTGGTCGTTCGTCCACATCGCCGATGCCGCTCGGGCCACGGCCCTGGCGGTCGACCGCGGCGGCCCGGGGATCTATCACGTGACCGACTCCGACCCGGCTCCTGTGCACGTCTGGCTGCCCTATCTGCACGAAGTCCTCGGGGTCCGTGCCCCGATGAAGCTGCCTGCGTGGCTGGGGCGCCCGCTGCTCGGCACCCATGGCCTCAACATGATGATCAGCGTTCGCGGCTCGGACAACACTCGCGCCCTCGAGGAGCTCGGTTGGGCGCCGGAATTCGCTAGCTGGAGGGAAGGCTTCCGCGCCCTTGCGGCCTGAGTGGCGTTGACCGCGCTGAGGGCGGACAGGCTGACGGGCGGTTCAGCTCGGCATCGTGAGGATCTCGGCACCGTCGGAGGTGATGGCAATCGTGTGCTCGCTGTGCGCGGTGCGGCAGCCGGTGGCGCTGCGCAGGGTCCAGCCGTCGGCGTCGGTGACGAGTTGATCGGTGTCGGACATCACCCAGGGCTCCAGTGCCAGCAGCAGCCCCGGCCGGAGCTGATAGCCGCGCCCCGGCCTGCCGGTGTTGGGGATCGCTGGATCTTGGTGCATCTCCGAGCCGATGCCGTGACCTCCGAACTCGGTGTTGATCGCGTATCCGGCTGCCCTGAGCACCGCGCCGATGGCGTGGGAGATATCGCCGATGCGTGCGCCCGGGTGGGCGACCGCGATCCCGGCCAGCAGCGCGCGCTCGGTCGTCTCGATCATCGCCACACTCTCGGCCGGGCGTGCTTGCCCCACGATGAAGCTGACGGCGGCATCCGCGGCGATGCCGCCCAGGGAGACCGCGAGGTCGAGGGTGACCAGATCGCCGTCGGCCAGCACGAAGTCGTGCGGCTTCCCGTGCAGCACGGCATCGTTGACGGCTGTGCAGATGTGGTGCCCGAACGGTCCGCGGCCGAAGGAGGGTGCGTAGTCGACGTAGCAGGACTGCGCGCCGGCGTCGGCGATCATCTCGTTGGCCCAGCGGTCGATGTCCAGCAGGTTGGTGCCGACGTCGCATCGTCCCTTCAGGTTCTGCAGGATGCGAGCGACCAGCGCACCGCTCGTGCGGGCGCGATCGACCTCGGCGGGGCTCAGGATCTCGATCATGCCAATAACTATACCGGCCAAAGTATCCCGGCATTACTATTGGCACATGGTTCGACTGCCACTCACTCCCGCTGACGTCGAGCGCGGCGCACGCCTCGGTGCCCTGCTGCGCCGGGCGCGCGGGGCACGCTCGATGCTCGAGATCGCGCTCGCTGCAGAGATCTCCCCGGAGACGCTCCGCAAGATCGAGTCGGGGCGGGTTGCCACTCCCGCGTTCCCGACCATCGCAGCAGTCGCTGCCGTGCTCGATCTGTCGCTCGATGCGGTGTGGGCCGAGATCAGCCAGCCGGAACCTGCGCGCACGTCACGCCAGCGGATGGCCTCGTAGCTACCGCCGTCGCAGGCGTGGACGTCAGCTGCTGTCGGTGGGAGCGGCGACCGCGGTCATCCTGGCCGCGGTCATCGCGCGGACACCTCTCTCGACGGCGGAGCCCGCCGGTGACGCCGCTACCACCTGGTCGATCCGTATCGAGCACCAGGTCACCGACGGGCTCGTGAGAGATCAGGTGGACGCGCGGTGGCTCATGATCGCTCACCACCAACCGCTCGGCGACGACCAGGTCGGTGATGACCGCTGCCGTCGATCCCAGGTTGTGCAGCCCATTCACCTCAGGGCTGCCGGCCTCGTCGGTCAGCAGCAGGTAGAGCGCCTGGGAGGCCAGCATGGCCCTCAGCCAGCCTAGGGAGCCGGGCACGTCAGCTGCTGCCTCCGCTGGCCATCATCGCCGTGGTGGTCGCGGTCATGAGGGCCACCTGCATGGCCTGCACGGCCTTCTCGACGGCGGTGCCTGCCGGTGAGCTCTCGACGACCTCGTTGATGCGCTTCTTCAGCTGACCCGCACGCAGCCCGCCGGACTCCTCCTTGAGCACCTTGTGCGCGACATTCATCGCCTGCAGGATCGCCAGCACTGTGGTGTCGCCGATATCAGGCGGGCGCTCGCCCGCGAGCACGGCTGCCAGCCGCTGTCGCACCATCTGCTCCGGTTCCGGGTTGCGTTCGGGTGTCTTCGGGGCGCCCATCCCGAGCATCGTGCGCTCGCCGTACTCGAGGATGCCCTGCTGCACGAGCGACTCCACCACGGCGTCGCGCGGGTCGAGCTTGTGCCACGTCACCAACGAGTCGAGCCGCTTGCCGTCGCGCTCGGCGAGCAGCGGCAGCGCGCCGTCGAGGACCGGATTCCCGGTCGGCTGCGTCGAGATGACCTGGACCCGTGGGCGCTTCTCGTCACTCAGCGTCACCCGCTCGGCGATCACCAGGTCGGTGATCAACGCTGCGCTCGCAGCGACGTTGCGCTGCGACCACGCTTCCGGGGTCCCGGCCTCGGTGGTCAGCAACAGGTGCAGAGCCTCGACGATCAGCATCGCCTCAGGTTACGCAACGCCCGCGTCCTCAGGTCAGGCGGTGTCGCAGCGCGCGCCTGCGCAGGGCCAGTGCGCCCGCCCCGATCGCCAGCAGCACACCCGCCACGACCAGCGCCGGCGCGGGTGTGCTCACCCCGGTGTCGGCGAGCCCGCCCGGTGCGGAGGCGGCGAGCACCTCGATCGGCGCTCGGGCGAGCACGTCGCCGTCGGCGCGCACCTGGATCTCGTGCTCGCCCGGCGTCAGATCCGCCGGGATACGCACGGTGACCTCGGCGCCGCCGTCGGTGGCCGGTGCCGTCGCGAGCCGCGTGTAGGTGCTCGCGATGCCCACCTCGATCTCGTTGACGCCGGTCAGTCCCGACACGACGACGTCGAGCAGGCCGCCGGCAGCGACCCGCGTCGCACCGAGCGTGATGACCGCTCCCGACGGCGTCGCCTCGGTCGGGTCTGTCGTGCTCGGTTCGCTCGTCGGCTCGCCGGGCGACGTGGGCTGCGTGGCGGTCGGTTCGTCGGTCGGTGTCGGGGTCGGTGTGGGCGTCGGCTCGCCGCCGCCGACGGCGACCAGGCTCACCTCGTCGAGCGTGCCCCACGCCTCTGCGGTCATGGTGCCGGCGATCGCGACGGCGACCTCGCCGTCGTCGCCGATCGTCACCGGCAACTCGACCTGCTGCCACTCGGCCCAGCCGGAGAGCGGGAACATGGCGCGCCCTTCGCCGTCGGAGGTGAGAGCAACCAGGGCGAGCTCATCACCCTCGGTGAGCGGGCGGCCCTGGGCACTCGCCGACAGCAGGTAGTCACCGGACGGCAGCCCGTGCACGTGCTGGGTCACCGTGAACGAGAAGTCCACGTCCGCCCACCAGTGCAGCGCCCGTTCGCCCGCGAGCGGGTCCTCCCACGCGACGTCGACGCCAGTCCCGGACAACGTCCACCCGCTCTCGCCCTCCTCGAATCCAGGGTTGACGAGGTGGTTGACGGCGGTGACGGTCACGGTCGCGGCGGTCTCCAGCCCGGCCGAAGTCACGCCGTCGATCACGTACACCCCGGGACCGCTGATCGCCGGTGCGTCCCAGGTCACGGGCTGCTCATCGGTGCTGCGGTCGTTGTAGGTGACGGTCACGGTCTCCGGCAGTGGCACCGGATCGCCTGCCGCCACCGTGAGCGTGACGTGCTCGACCGCCACGGCCTCGCGCGGTGCGGTGGCGCCGGTGCGCACGTACCGGAACACTTGCAGCGACTCCAGCGGCGTGCCGTCGTGTGCGAACAGCGCCTGGTTGTCCCAGGCCGATCCGCCGTACCACTGGCCGGCGTCCTCCGGGTCGTAATCGCCGGCGAAGCTCGAGGCCCAGCCGGAGCCGTGCGCCTCCCACAGCAGCGCGTTCTGCTCGGCCTGCTCCGGGGGACCCACCGGCAGCCACGCGGGCTCCCAGTAGAAGACACCGATGCCGGCGTCTCCCACGGCGGCGACGGCGGCGACCACGTCCCGCACCGACCACGCCTGCCCCTGCACCGAGGCCGGGTATTGCGGGTAGTCGGTCTCGATGACATTGGGGTGGCCGTCGCCGTCGTCTAGGGTGTAGGCCCAGGACGTCTCGGCCACCATCACCTGCTTGTCGTAGGTCTCCGCGACGTGGCTCAGCACGCTCGTGAGGTTCTCCAGCGTGCCGTGCCAGTACGGGTAGTAGGAGCTCGCGAACACGTCGTAGTCGACGTTCCGTTCGGCCAGCGCCGCTGCCGCATCCGCGTACCGCCCGGCGGTCTCCGGGTTGGTCAGGTGCACCGCCACGAGCGCGTCCGGGAATACCTCGCGCACTGCGGCGCTCCCGGCGCTGAACACGCCTGCCATGCCGTCCCAGCCGGTCACGCCCGCGACCGCGCTGTTGGTCTCGTTGCCGACCTGCACCATCGTGACGTGCACGCCGGCGGCCAGGAACTCGCCGAGCGCATCACGTGTGAACGCGCCGGCCGCGTCCGCGACTGCCGCGGCGTCCAGGCCCACCCACGCCTTGGGTACCTGCTGCTTGGCGGGGTCGGCCCAGAAGTCGGAGTAGTGGAAGTCCACCAGCACGGCGAGACCTGCGGCCGTCGCTCGCTCTCCGATCTCGACGGCGCGCGCCACGTCGAGCGTGCCGCCGCCGTAGCCGTTGCCCTCGGCGTCCCGCGGGTCGTTCCACACGCGCACACGCACATGCGTGACGCCCGAGTCGGCGAGCACCTCGAACAGGTCGGCCGGCTCGCCGGCAGCGTCGCGGAACTGGACGCCCGACTCCTCGAGCGAGAGCACCGACGAGACGTCGACCCCGAGGGCGAAGTCCTCGGCCAGACCCTCGACCTTCTCGACCGAGATCGTCGAGGCGACCGGGCCGCCGTCGTCGGCCTGTACCGGCAGCAGTGAGGCCGAGCCCAGTGCCAACGCTGCTGTCATCACCATCGCACCCCGTCGTGCTCGCATCGTGTCCCTACCCCTTCACCGACCCGGCGGTGAGACCGCCGATGATGTAGCGCTGCAGTGCGAGGAAGAGCACGAGTACCGGCAGGCTCGCCAGCACCGCCCCCGCAGCAAACAGTCCCCAGTTGGCGTTCAGCTGGTCCGAGACCCAGGTATACATGCCGACGGCGAGAGTCCAGTTGGACTGTGACGTCAGGATGATCCGGGCGAGGATGAACTCACCGAACGTCGAGATGAAGCTGAGCAACCCGACCACCGCGAGGATCGGTGTCACGAGCCGCAGGATGATCGTCCAGTAGATCTGCGCGTGGGTGGCGCCGTCGATCTTGGCTGCCTCGTCCAGCTCCTGCGGCACCGTGTTGAAGAAGCCGTACATGAGGAACGTGTTCGAGCCGAGCGCACCGCCCAGGTACACCGCGATCAGCGCGGTGCGCGAGTCCAGTCCGAGGGCAGGCACCACCGAGCCGAGCGCGTTCAGGAGCAGGAAGATCGCGACGAACGCCAGCATCTGCGGGAACATCTGCACGATCAGCAGCGTGGTCAGCGCCGTGCGGCGACCACGGAACCGGAACCGCGAGAACGCGTATGCCGCGGACGCGCCCATCAGCACCGACCCGATCGAGGTCACCACACCGATGAACACGCTGTTGAAGGCCCATTGCCAGAACCGTGTGCCGCCCAGTGCCTCGAAGTTGGCGGGGGAGAAGGTGCGGAACAGCTCGGTCGAGCCGGTCAGCGTGCCACCGCTGGCCAGTGCCGCCGAGAGCACGTAGACCAGCGGGAACGCGGCGTAGACAACCACGGCCACGGCGATCGGGTACTTCCATCCGACCTCGCGCCACCACCGGGAACGGCGTGCGCGGGTGCGGTCGGGCGACGTCACGGTGGCAGCCATCAGAGGATCTCCTCGAGCTTGCGGGTGCGTCGGAAGGCGATCGCCGAGATGCCGCCGACGATGAGGAACACCAGGATCGACAGCGCGCTGGCGAGCCCGAAGTCGGCACGGCCGCCGGCCACGCCGGAGATCTGGTAGATCATCGAGATGAGGATGTCGGTGTGCCCGAGCAACGCGGAGGTGTCCGCGAACCGCGGCCCGCCACCGGTGAGCATGTAGATCAACGTGAAGTTGTTGAAGTTGAAGGCGAACGAGGCGATCAGCAGCGGCGCGGTGGAGATCAGCAGCAGCGGCAGCGAGATCGACCGCCAGGTGCGCATCGGGCTGGCGCCGTCGATCTTGGCGGCCTCGGTGACATCGGCCGGCAGCGATTGCAGCGCGCCCGTGCACACGAGGAACCAGTAGGGGAAGCTCAGCCAGAGGTTGACGGCGAGGATCGTCACCTTGGCGAGCGTGGGGTCGTTCAACCACTCGATGCGGGTGCCGAAGAACACCAGCCGGTTGACGATGCCGTAGTCCGGGTTCGCGTTGAGCATGCCCCGCCACAGCAGCGCGGACAGGAACGCCGGGAACGCGTACGGGAGGATGAACAGCGTGCGCCACACCTTGCGGCCACGGATGCGCCGGTCGTCGAACAGCCCGGCGAGCACGAGCCCGGCAAGGAAGCTGGTGACGACCGTGAGGATCGCGAACGCGAACGTCCACACCAGGATCCGCAAGAACGGTGCCGAGTAATCGGTGTCGGTGAACGCCGTCGAGAAGTTCGCGAAGCCGACGCCCACACGCCAGCCGACCGGCAGCGTCGAGCCGTCCTCGGCCTCGAAGTTGCCGCCCTCGTTCGGGTGGTAGACCGCGCCCGTCTCGACGTTGGTCAGCGTCTGGGCGGCCTCGTCCCAGCGCAGCGCGGCCAGGTGGATCGCGGCGGTGCGCCCCTCGCGGGTGCGGATCGAGCCGTCCTCGACGTCGTCGGAGACCGGGACTCGCAGCGCCGTGACCGCCTCCGCGAGCCCGGGGTCGGAGACCACCTCGGTACGGGGGAGCACCTGCCACCCGGGCACCTCGGTGATGACACCGTCGGTCACCACGGCGTCGGGGACTTCCTGCAGCGGATTCTCCGCATCCCCCACCCGCACGGTCGCGTCGTCGAGGATGGCGAGCCCGAGCGCGTCGTCGTCCTCGCGCGTGATCACGGCCATCGGGTAGGTGGGGGAGTCCGGTGTGCGGCGCTCGCTCTGGATCAGCAGCGCGTCGACGGCCTGATCCATGCTGGCGTTGTGCCCGGTGCCGTAGTTCGTGAAGGCCACGAATCCCGTGTAGACCATCACGAACAGCTGCATCACCAGCAGCAGCACGAGCCCTGGTGCCAGGTACTTCAGCGGCAGCGTGCGCTTGGCGAAGTAGATCCAGTTGACGACCACGAGCAGCGCGAGCGCGCCGCTGAAGATGCCCCACGACTCCGCCACGTACGCCGACCAGAGCAGGTAGACGCCGAAGGCGTTGACCAGCCCCATCAGCAGGAGCTTCGTCACGAAGCCGGCAGCCGAGGTCCAACGACGTGCGTGCGACTCGGCGCGAGTGGGGGCACTGCTCATGGTCACTCCTTGCGACGGTGAGCCGGTGCCGGCGGCGGGTCACGAGCGCCGCCGGCACCGGGGTCGGGGTGGCGTCAGCCGCCGAGCTGCGCCTGCAGGTCCTCGATCATGGTGTTCCACGTCGAGACCGGGTCGGCGCCGCCGATGATGGTGGCCTCAGCGGTGTTCCAGTACTCCCACACGTCCGCCATCTCGGGGATCGACGGCATCGGGGTGCCGTTCTGCGAGGACGCGAGGAAGCCGGCCGTCACCGGGTCGCTGGCGACGTCCTCGGCGACCACGGTCATCGCCGGGATGCGCGGGTCGGCGTCGTGCAGCGCACGCATCGCCTCCGGCGTGGCCATGTAGGTGGTGAGGAAGTCGTTCGCGATCAGCGCGTTGGCGCTCTGCGCCGACACGTAGAAGCCCTGCACGCCCACGAACGGTGCAGCGGTCTCGCCACCGGCTGAGGGGATCGGGTCCACGGCGACGTTGATGCCGGCGTCGGTGAAGGCGCTGATGGCCCACGGGCCGGCGACCGTGTACGGCGCATTGCCGTCGGCGAACTCCTGCACGGAGATGTCGTAGTCCCAGTCGGTGCTGAAGACACCGGCGGCGCCCTGTTCGCCGAGCCACTCGGCGAATTGCTCGCCGGCGTCGCCGCCCATGCCGACCGTGTTGGTGTACGACCCGTCGTCATTCTGCTCGAACACCGGGGCGCCGAACGAGGTCTGGAACCCGTAGTAGGTGTAGCCATCACCCGTGGTGCCGCCGGTGTTGATGACGAACGGGTACCGCGTACCTGCGGCCTCACCCATCGCGATCATCTCGTCGAAGGTGTCGGGGGTCTCCTCGACCAGATCGGTGTTGCGGACCACGGCGACGGTCTCCAGCGCGTATGGCAGACCGTAGAGCTGGCCGTCGTACGTGAAGGCCTCGAGCGCGACGCTCTCGAAGTCGCCCTCCATGCCGGCGAGGTCGACCGAGTCGACCACGCCGTTGATGATGAAGGATCCGAGCCAGTCGTGGGCACCGACGGTGATGTCCGGCCCTTCGCCGGTCGGCACCTGGGCGAGGAAGTCGGCGCGGATGTCGGCGAAGTTCTTCACGACCGTCTCCACGGTCACGCCGGTCTCGGCGGTGAAGGTCGCGGCCGCCGCCTCGACGGCGGGCTGCCGGTTCTCGTCGACCCACACCACGAGGTTGCCGCTCGCGGCCGGTTCGGTCGTGTCCTCGCTGGTGCTGTCCTCGGGCGTGGTGGGGTCGTCGGGCGATCCGCTTCCGCCGCCGCAGGCGGCGAGCAGGGCGGCGGTCGCCAGCGCGGCGACCGGGAGGGCGAGTCTCCTCATGGCAGTTCCTCTCAGGTGGTGGCCGCCACGACGGCGGCCTGGGTGTGATGGACGACGGCGACGTCGCCCGGAGCAACGGGAAGGACACCGTCGACCGGTGCGGTGCCGAGGAGCGGGTTCCCGTCGATGGGGACCCGCACCTCGCGGTCGGTGTGGTTGATAACGAACATGAAGGACGACTCGGCGCCCACCCGGGTGACGATCTCGACCCCAGGGTGCTCCGCCGTCGTCAATCCGGCATCGCGATAGACACCGGCCAGCACGGTCGCCAGCCCGGCCACGTCCGGGCAGGCGCTGACGTACCAGCCGATCCCGGCCCCGTGCCGGTGCCGCGTGATCGCCGGGCCGCCGGGCGCGTAGCCGTCGCGATAGCTCCCGACGGCGGTGGCCCCCTCGAGTGCGACATCCTCCTGCCAGATCGTCCCCGGCACGGGCTGGCCGGCCAGGTCGATCTCGATGCTCTCGCCCTCGCGCAGGGGCAGGTGTTCGTGCACCCGCACGCCCAGCACCTCGGCCAGCGGGTCGAGGAAGCCGCCCTCGTGCACGGCGTCGTTCTCGTTGACGACGGCGGAGAAGCATCCGACCAGCAGGGTCCCGCCGGTCTCGACGTACCTCGTGAGGTTGGCGGCGTGATCACGGGTGAGCAGGTAGGAGGCGGGCGCGAGCACGAGCCGGTAGCCGCTGAGGTCGGCGCCCGGGTGGGCGAGGTCGACCGTGAGACCGTCGCGCCAGAGGCGTTCGTGGTAGGTGCGGATCCGCTCGTGCGGGTCGAGGTCGACGCTCGGCCGCCAGGGGAGGTCCTGCGCCCAGAACGACTCGGTGTCCCAGAGGATGGCCACGTCGGCATGCACGCGGCTGCCGGCGACCTGGCCAAGCGCACCGACCTCGCGGCCCAGCTCGACCACCTCGCGCCACCCCCGGGTGTCGGTGCCGCCGTGCGGCAGCATCGCGGAGTGAAACTTCTCGGCGCCCACGCGGGAGGCCCGCCACTGGAAGAACAGCACCGCGTCGGACCCGCGAGCCACGTGCGCGAGCGAGTTGCGCCGCATCTCGCCGGGCCGCTTCGCCACGTTGCGTGGCTGCCAGTTGACGCCCGAGGTCGAGTGCTCCATCAGCAGCCACGGAGCGCCGCCGGCCACCGATCGGGTGAGGTCGGCAGCGAGGGCCAGGCCGACCTCGGGCTCGACCTCCGCCGCCGTCAGGTAGTGGTCGTTGCTGACCACGTCCACCTCGCGCGCCCACGCCCACAGGTCGGTGGTCGGGCAGTTCGCCGCCATGAAGTTGGTGGTGATGGGCTGTGCGGCGTGCGCGCGGATCGCGTCGCGCTCCGCCAGGTAGCACGCGCGCAACTGATGATCGGTGAAGCGGCGGAAGTCGAGCTGCTGGCCGGGGTTGGGTGCTGACGGCGTGGGGCCGGGCAGTCCTAGGTGCTCCCAGTCGTCGTAGCGCTGACCCCAGAACGCGGTGCCCCAGGCGTGGTTGAGCGCCTCCAGCGAGCCGTAGCGCTCCTGCAGCCAGCGCCGGAACTCGCGCACCGCGTGCTCCGAGTAGTCCTCGCCGACGGGAGCGCCGTACTCGTTGTGCACGTGCCAGAGCACCACGGCGGGGTGGTCGCCGTAGCGCCGCGCGAGCGCGTCGGCGATCCCGATGGCGGCCCGCCGGTAGTCAGGTGAGCTCGGCGAGGCCATGCCGCGCGACCCGAATCCGAGCGGGACGCCGTCGCGCGTCACGACCCGGGCATGCGGGTAGGTGGCGAAGAACCACGAGGGAGGAGACGCCGTCGGGGTCCCGAGGTCGATGGCGATGCCGGCCTCGTGGAGAAGCCCGACCACCTCGTCGAGCCGGCTGAAGTCGTAGACGCCCTCGCGTGGCTCGACCTCGGCCCAGTTCCACAGACCGATCGTCACCATCGTGACGCCGGCGGAACGCATCAGCTCGATGTCCTCGCGCCACACGTCGGGGGTCCACTGCTCGGGGTTGTAGTCGCCGCCGTAGGCGACGCGACCGCGCATCCTGGGGTGCGGCCAGCTGGACATGACGCTCCATCGGGTCTCGAGACTCAGTGGTACCTACCTGGGACCGGTCACAGTCTGACTCAGAGACACAGCAAGGCGGAACCTGAGATGGTGATCGTTATGGGACTGTGACCGGACACAGGTCGATCGTGGGACGTGATGATGGACGTCGTCGAGGGAACCGTCCTAGAGTCAGCGCGTGGACCAGCCCAAGCGCCCGACGATCCGTGACGTCGCGGCCGCTGCCGGCGTCTCGCGGGGCACCGTCTCGCGCGCGCTCAACGGCGACAGGTGGGTCTCGCCGGCGGCGATGGCCGCCGTGCAGCGCGCGATCAAGCAGACCGGCTACCGGGTCAACCAGCACGCGCGCAGCCTTGCGACAGGGCGTGCGAACTCGCTGGCGTTCCTGCTGACCGAGCCACAGCAGCTGCTCTTCTCGGACCCGACCTTCGCGCGGCTGCTGCGCGGTGCAGCCGACGCGCTGGCCAAGCAGGGGCAGACGCTCATCATGCTGGTCGCCGGCACGGCGGCCGAGCGTGAGCACGTGATGTCCTACCTCACCGCGGGCCACGTCGACGGCGTGCTGCTGATCTCCTCGCACGAGAACGAACCGTTGGTCGAGCGGCTGCTCGGCGAGCGGATCCCGGTGGTCGCGTGCGGGATCCCGCTCGGGCACGCCCGCGATGTCGCGTGGGTGTCGGTCGACGAGGAGCACGCGGCGCGCACGATGGTGGCGCACCTGCGTGTGTCCGGCCGCTCCCGCATCGCCACGATCGCCGGCCCGCTCGACACCCCCGGTGGGCGCTACCGGCTCGACGGCTACCGCGCCGAGGTCACCGAACTGGGGCTGGGGGAGGAGCTGATCGGTTACGGCGATTACTCGTCGGGCTCGGGTGAGCGGGCGATGGCGGACCTGCTGGAACGGGCACCGGACCTCGATGCCGTGTTCGCCGCGAACGACCTGATGGCAGTCGGGGCGCTCCGGGCGCTGCGAGTGGCGGGGCGGCGGGTGCCCGAGGACGTCGCTGTCGGTGGCTTCGACGACTCCGGCCCGGCGGCCGAGGCCTCGCCGCCGCTCACGACCATGCGCCAGCCCTTCGAGGCGATCAGCGCCGAGATGGTCTCGATGCTCCTCGGCATGGTCGACGGCGGCCGGCCCAAGTTCGTGACGATGCCCGCCGAGCTGGTGGTCCGAGAGAGCACGGACGGTGCAGGCGGGTAGAGGCCCTCTACGACGTACCGCTGGCCGCGCGATGTGCACGCACGCCGCCCTCGAGGGTGCTCACAGATTCAGGGTGGCTCCGCGCATCAGACGCTGGCTCTCCAGATAGCTCAAGGTCGACCGTTCGATGGTGCCGCAACGCTCCGCGACCGCCACGAGAGCGTCCGGAGATCCGGACTGCGGCTCCTCGACCATGACCAGCTCACCCAGCCGCAGCAGATGGAAGGTCGGAACGAGCAGTGCGATGCCGAACAGGGCGATCAGGCCGAACACCACCAGCATGAATCCGGGGTGTGGGAGACGAGCGTCCACACGATGCCACCGATGCCGACGATCAGCATCGGAGCGACATTGAACAGGACGTTCTTCCTGCGCGCGAGTTCAACCGACTCGCGTCCTCCCAGGCGCCCAGATGTGCGGCGGTTGCCATCCCCCTTGCCCGCGAGGTCACGGTGAGGCTGCGCAACAGAATCAGTGACCCCGGTCGATCCACTCCTGCCGGTGCGGAGCCTCGTCGCCGATCCTGGTGTCATCGCCGTGTCCGGTGTGGACCACGGTCTCGGGCGGCAGGCTGAGCAGCCTGTCCGTGATCGAGTCCACGATCGTGGGGAAGTCGGAGTACGAGCGGCCGGTCGCGCCGGGGCCGCCGTTGAACAGCGTGTCCCCGCTGAACACCCGGCCCAGCGCGGGAAGGTAGAAGCACACCGCGCCAGGGCTGTGGCCTGGCGTGTGCAGCACCACCAGCTCCTCGCCGCCCACGGCGAACCGCTGGCCGTTCGTCAGGTCACCATCGGGCGCGCCATCGTGCACCACGTCCCACAGCATCCGGTCCTCGGGGTGCAGCCACACCTCGGACTCAGTGGTGTCCGCGAGCTCACGAGCGGCGCCGATGTGGTCGTCGTGGCCGTGCGTGAGCAGGATCGCGACGACGTCCCGGTCGCCCACCGCAGCCAGGATCGGTGTCGCGTCGTGAGCGGCGTCGATGATGACGCACTCACTCTCGTCGCCGACCACCCACACGTTGTTGTCCACATCCCAGGTCCCGCCGTCGAGCGAGAAGGTGCCCGAGGTGACGATGCGTTCGACTCGAAGGGTCATCAGATCATCACGACCGATCGCAGCACCGCGCCGTCATGCATCTTCGTGAAGGCCGCCTCGACGTCGTCGATCCCGATCTTCTCGGACACGAACGCCTCCAGTGGCAGGCGACCCTGCAGGTCCAGATCGATCAGCATCGGGAAGTCGCGGCTCGGCAGGCAGTCGCCGTACCAGGACGACTTCAGCGAGCCGCCGCGGCCGAACACGTCGAGCAATGGGAGCTCGATCTTCATGGTCGGGTTGGGCACGCCCACCAGCACCACGGTGCCGGCCAGGTCGCGGGCGTAGAAAGCCTGCTCGTAGGTCGTCGGGATGCCGACGGCGTCGATCACCACGTCCGCCCCGTTGCCCTCGGTCAGGGCCTGGATCGCCTCGACCGGGTCGGTGGCGCCCGAGTTGATTGTGTGGGTGGCGCCCATGTCCTTGGCCCACTCGAGCTTCGTGTCGTCGAGGTCGACGGCGATGATCTTCGCCGCGCCCGCGAGTCGCGCGCCCATGATGGCGGCGTCGCCGACGCCGCCGCAGCCGAAGACAGCCACGCTGTCGCCGCGGCCCACGCCGCCGGTGTTGATGGCCGCGCCGATGCCGGCCATCACGCCGCAGCCGAGCAGCCCCGCGACCTCGGGCGCCGCCGCGGAGTCCACTTTGGTGCACTGACCCTGGTGGACCAGGGTCTTCTCGATGAAGGCCCCGATGCCGAGAGCGGGGGAGAGCTCGGTGCCGTCCTCGAGCGTCATCTTCTGTGTGGCGTTGTGCGTGTTGAAGCAGTACCAGGGGCGTCCGCGCAGACAGGCGCGGCACTGGCCGCACACTGCCCTCCAGTTGAGGATCACGTAGTCGCCCACCGCGACATCGGTGACGCCCTCGCCGATCTCCTCGACCACGCCTGCGGCCTCGTGCCCGAGCAGGAAGGGGAACTCGTCGTTGATGCCGCCGTCGCGGTAGTGAAGGTCGGTGTGGCAGACACCGCACGCCTGTACCTTGACGATCACCTCGCCGGGACCCGGGTCCGGCACCACGATCGGCACCACCTCGACCGGGGCATCCTTGGCGCGGGCGATGACGCCCTGGACAGTCTGTGGCATGGCGGCAGCTCCTGTGCTGTCTCGGGAACTCGACAGTCGCCAACCTAGCCGAGAAGCCTGCGCCGCGGTTCGCCGACCGACCACGGGTTGTCGGTGCCATCGGGTACCGTCGCTCATCACGGCGTGTCCTCCGCCGAACCCCGATCGGTCCGTCCCCAGCACGGCCCACCGTCAAACCCCCGTGGTCGGCGATGTCGGGGCAAAGGGACTCCAGTCTCAGGTCGATGGTCAGTCCGTGAACCGAGCGTCTGACGTCGAGATGTCGCTGGGGGACCAGACGCCAGCGCAGGAGTCCGGATGACAGCCAACCGCGCCTTCAAGAAGCGCGTCCGAGCTCGCGCGGCCCAGACCGGCGAGTCCTACACCGCTGCCCTCCGGCACATCCGATCCGAAACAGGAGCGACTGTGCCCACCACCCCACCCGACCTCACCCCGACGCTGCGCCTCGCCGTCGGCCAGACCACGCCGCTCACCGACCCGGGTGACGTCGCCGCGATGCGCGCTCGCGGTGCCGAGATCCGCGATCTCATGCAACGAGCGCACGACGGCGGCGCTCGCCTTCTCCATCTGCCGGAAGCCGCGTTGTGCTTCCCGTCGAAGACGCTCCTCTCGAGCGTTCCCGGCGAGGTCGCCGAGTCCGACTGGACCCGGTTCGCCTGGGACGCTCACGACACGGAGATCCAGGCGATCCGCATCCATGCGGGCCGCCTGGGCCTGTGGACCGTGGTCGGTGCGCCGACCTATCTGCCCGGCCGGCCGCCGTCGGGCAGGCCGCGGCTGAGCACACTCGTGATCGACCCGAGCGGCACGCTCGCAGCCCGCTACGACGAACGGCTGCTCTCGCGCACCAAGCAGACCTACATGTACGAGGCGGGTTCGGCCGGCGTCACGTTCGCCATCCACGGGCTGACCTTCGGGTGCCTCAGCGGTCTCGAAGGCTTGTTCGGGGACGTCTTCAGCGACTACGAGGCCGAGGGCGTCGACTGTGCGCTCTACTCGACCGCCGGGCCCTCGGACCCGGGCGCGGAGGACTCGCTCGCGTCGTCGGCCGTGGTCGCGGCGCGGCAGAACGGCCTCTGGGTCAGCTACGCCGTGCACGCGGACAAGGCTCCCGATGCGCCCGCCGGCATCTCCTCACCCGAGGGCCGTTGGGTGTCTCGCTGCCCCGAGGAGGCGAGACCGGCCGTGACCTTCGCGGACATCCAGCCGCGCCCCGAGGGCGGGCCACGTGAGTGGCGCCGCTCGATGCTGCAGGCTCATCGCAACGGCACGAACCGGTAGCTTCCGTGCTCGGTGACCTCGTCGGCGCCGCCGGCGCGCTCGACGAGTGTCATCGTGCCGCAGACCGGGAGCACCATCCGGGCGTCGTCGGCGAGCTGCTCGAGCAGGTCGGCGGGGATCTCGCGCGCTTCCGCCGACACGAGGATCCTGTTGTACGGTCCGTGCTCGGGGAGCCCGACGGCGTCCGGCCGGGCCTGCTCGATGCTCGCCCAGGGCCATGGGCCCTGGGTGAGATTGGTGGCGCCCCACGCCACGAGATCGGGTTCGATCTCCACGCCCCGCACACGCCCGTGCGGGCCGACCAGCTCGGCGAGCAGCGCCGTCGTCCATCCCGAGCCAGAGCCGACGTCGAGAACGCGCTGACCAGGCTGGACCTCGAGCAGCGCGAGCATGTCGCGCACGGTGCGCGGCTGCGAGCAGGTCTGCTCGTGCCCGATGAGGATCGGGCCGTCGTGGCTGGCGCGCTCCCGTGCACCCTCGGGCAGGAACCACGCGCGAGGAGCGGCACTGAACACGGCGTCGAAGCGGTCGCTCGTTCCCTCTGGTCGCGCACCGACGCTCGCTCCGGTCTCCGCTCCGCTGCGGTCCTCACTCCCTGCTGCGCTCACCTCTCCGAGTCAAACACTCCGCGTCCCACCATGTGGTCCGAATCGTGAGCGCGCGTGACCACGGGGCGGTCATCTCCTAGGGTGGCGGCATCCCATCCAGAGCGGTTGAGAGTCCTGGCTCGTCGACACCGCAGCAACCCCCAGTGGCAGGCCTGCCGAGGGAAGGGTGCTAACGCCAGGATCGATGGAGTTCCCATGGCCACCCCTGTCTGTCCCGTCCGCGAGGACACCCCATGAGCACGGCTAGCCTCTTCTCCGTGCCCGCCGCGAGCCCGACGATCTCGTTCGAGCTGTACCCGCCGCGCACCCCGAAGGGTGCGCAGAGCCTGCCTGCCACCGTGGCGCGGCTCGCATCCGTGCGGCCCGACTTCTTTTCCGTGACCTACGGCGCGAGCGGGCGCACACGCGAGACATCGGGCGCCTTGCTGGCGCACATCATCGAGCGGACCGACGTCGCCCCGATCGCGCACCTCACCTGCGTGGGCGCCTCGGAGGCCGAGCTCGACGAGGTCGTTACCGACCTGATCCGCATCGGGGTGCGTGACTTCCTCGCACTGCGCGGCGACCCGCCCGAGGGCGAGCCCGACTGGCGGCCGCACCCCGAGGGCTTCACCTCTGCGAGCGAGCTGGTGCACCTGCTTCGACGGGTGGAGGCCCGCGAGCTCGCCGGTACCGCCGATACCGCCAGCCCGCTGAGCATCTCGGTGGCCGCCTACCCCGGCGGCAGCTACGACGCCGCGGGTAGTCCCGTGGTCGAGCCCCACACGATCCAGGCGCTGCTGGCCAAGCAGAACGCCGGCGCCGACTACGCCATCACACAGGTCTTCTTCGACCCCGCCTGCTACGGCACGTTCGTGCAGACCGCTCGCGAGGCGGGCGTGCACATCCCGATCGTGCCCGGCATCATCCCGCTGACCGACCCCCGGCGACTCCGCCGGCTGGAGTCGCTCACCGGGGTGCCGGTGCCGCCGACGCTGCTCCAGCACCTCGAGGGCGCTGCTGATCCCGACGATCAGTACGCCCGTGGTCTCGCCGCCGGTGCCGACCTCGTGCACGGCGTGCTCGAAGCCGGCGCCCCCGGCCTGCACGTCTACACCTTCAACTCCTCCGGCCCCGCCCTGGACCTCCTCGCCGCCGCCGGACTCCGCCCGGCGCCCGCCGAGCAGCACTGACTCCCGCGCCCTACGCCCACCGAACCGCCGAACAGGGGGTTTCGTTCGGTATGGGCTGCCTTTCCGCACAGAACACCCTGTTCGACCCCCAGGAGAACCTCCATGTCCCGTCCTTTTCCCGCCGCCACCGTTCTTGGGTACCCCCGGATCGGCCCCCGCCGTGAGCTGAAGCGCGCGGTCGAGGCCTTCTGGGCGGGGCGCACCGACGCCGACGCCCTGCTCGCCACCGCCGCCGACCTTCGCCGCTGCACCCGCACCCGCCTCGCCGAACTCGGGCTGCCCACCGACGACGCCTCGATCCCGAGCGACTTCACCTTCTACGACCAGGTCTGGTCGGTCGCCGCTCAGATCGGCGCGATCCCGGCGCGGTTCTCGCACCTGCGCACCAAGCATGACGGCGCCCTGGGCTCGCTCGATATTGCCGGTCACTTCACCGTGGCCCGCGGCGAGGGTGACCTCGCACCGCTCGAGATGACCAAGTGGTTCGACTCCAACTACCACTACCTCGTGCCCGAGATCGGTCCGGACACCGACTTCCGCCTCGTCGAGCAGGCGAGCGTCCGCTACTTCGCCGAGGCCCTCGCCGACGGCGTGCTCACGCGGCCCGTGCTCGTCGGCCCCGTCACCTTCCTGCTGCTGTCGAAGGCCGCCGACGGCGCACCCGAGGGCTTCGACCCGCTGTCTCGCCTCGACGACGTGGTCGCCGTCTACGCCGAGCTTCTCGCGGCGTTCGCGCAGGCCGGCGCCACCTGGGTGCAGCTCGACGAGCCGGCGCTCGTCTCCGACACCTGGGACACCCCGCGCGAGGAGGTCAAGGCCGCGGTACGCCGTGCCTACTCAGCGCTGACCGCACCGTCGGTGGACGGCGGCCGGCCGGCTCTGTTCGTCGCGGCGCCGTACAACCGGATCGGTTGTGCGATCCGCGATCTCGCCGCCAGCGGCGTCGAAGCGGTCGGGATCGACCTGGTGCGGGGCGAGTCGCCGGACCCGGACGTCGATGGCATCGGCGACGTGACCCTGGTCGCCGGCGTCGTGGACGGGCACAACATCTGGCGCACCGACCTCGACGTCGCGAGCGCGAAGATCGCCGGGCTCGCCGACGTGGGCGCTGCCCGCGTCACGGTCTCCACCTCCACCTCGCTGCTGCACGTCCCGCACACCACCACCGACGAGCCCGACCTGCCCGCCGACCTACTCAGCTGGCTCGCGTTCGCCGACGAGAAGGTCGGCGAGGTGCTCGCCCTCGCCGCAGGTGAGCCGAACGAGCCCGAGGCGTTCGCGACCAACCGGGCAGCCGTGACCAGCAGAAGGGACGCCGTCGGAGTCTCGATCCCCGCGGTGCGCGAGCGCACCGCGGCACTGACCGAGCAGGACTTCACCCGATCCGACTACGCGACCCGGGTCGCTGCGCAGGACGCCGTGCTCGACCTGCCGGCGCTCCCGACCACCACGATCGGCTCGTTCCCGCAGACCACCGACCTGCGCGTGGCGCGGGCGCAGCTGCGCAAGGGGGAGATCGACCAGGCGGCGTACACCGAGGCGATGAAGGCCGAGATCCGGTCGGTGATCGAGCTGCAGGAGCGACTCGGCCTTGACGTGCTCGTGCACGGTGAGCCCGAGCGCAACGACATGGTGCAGTACTTCGCCGAGCACCTCGACGGGTTCGCGGTGACGCAGAACGGCTGGGTGCAGTCGTACGGCTCGCGGTGCACACGCCCCTCGATCCTCTGGGGTGACGTGTCGCGACCGGAGCCGATCACGGTGGAGTGGTCTCGGTACGCGGCCTCGCTGACCGATGCCCCGGTCAAGGGCATGCTGACCGGCCCGGTGACGATCCTCGCCTGGTCGTTCGTGCGCGACGACATCCCGCTCGGCGAGACCGCGAACCAGGTGGCGCTCGCGCTGCGCGACGAGATCGCCGACCTCGAGTCCGCCGGCATCGGGATCATCCAGGTGGACGAGCCTGCGCTGCGGGAGCTGTTGCCGCTGCGCCGCGAGCAGCA
>NZ_JBMDXJ010000365.1:0-20318 GCF_048594945.1 Pseudactinotalea sp.
AGCAGCCGTCGCGCGACGTCGGCATACAGATCCATGCGCTGGCTCTGCCGGTACGGCTCGTGCGGTCCACCGACCTCGACGCCCTCGTCCCAGTCCAGGCCCAGCCAGCGCAGCGCGTCCAGCAGCTGGAGGTAGGACTCCTCGCTGTCACGCGCGGCGTCGGTGTCCTCGATGCGGAACACGAACGTGCCGCCCGTATGGCGGGCGTAGGCCCAGTTGAACAGCGCGGTACGGATGAGGCCGACGTGCGGCGTGCCTGTCGGCGACGGGCAGAAGCGGACACGAACAGCAGAGGTGGCGGAGTCGGATGCCTGGTTCACGGTCCCCCAGCGTAGTTCGCTACCGCGCCATCACCGGATTGGAGAACTCACCGATGCCCTCGATGTCCACGCGGACCCGCTGCCCCGGCTCCACCGGCCCCACGCCCGCAGGCGTACCGGTGAGGATGACGTCGCCCGGGAGCAGTGTGAAGATCCGCGACACGTAGGAGACCAGCTCGGGCACGGAGGTGATCATCTGGGACGTGGAGCCGTCCTGCCGCAGCTCGTCGTCCACCCAGCACCGCACGCGCACGTCGCTCACGTCCAGGTCCATCACCAGGTAGGGGCCGAGCGGGCACGAGGAGTCCCACGCCTTGCCGCGGGTCCAGGTGGTGTCCGAGCGCTGCACGTCGCGCGCGGTCAGGTCGTTCGCGCCGGTGTAGCCCAGGATCACGTCGCTCGCGCGGTCGGCGGGCACGTCCTTGCAGATCCGCGAGATCACGACGGCGAGCTCGGCCTCGTGCTCCACGTGACTCGTGTAGGGCGGCGGCACCACCGGGTCGTCCGGTCCGATCACGGCGGTGTTGGGCTTGAGGAACACGATCGGCTCGGGCGGCACCTCGTTGCCCAGCTCGGCGGCATGCTCGGCGTAGTTGCGGCCGATCCCGATGACCTTGCTGCGCGGGATGATCGGGGCGAGCAGTCGCGCCGAGCTCAGCGGCACGCGCTGACCGGTGGGCTCCAGCTGGCTGTACAGCGGGTCGCCGGCGAGCACGACGAGATCGTCCGTGCCCTCCTCGACCACGGCGTAGCGAGGGTCGTCCCCGGTGGTGAACCGTGCGATGCGCATGGGGGTCAGGCTATCGGCGGGCCAGCACCTCGCCATGCACGACGACGAACCACGCCTCGTCGCGTGCCGCCCAGTCGTGCCAGGCTGCCGCCAGCTCGGCAAGCTCAGCCTCCGTGGCGTGACCGCCGTCGATCGCGTGCCGGGCGAAGCTCGAGTGCTGCACCCGGTCCGCCCAGCTCGCCGCCCACCAGTCGCGGTCATCCGGCTCGGCGAAGCACCACACGCCGGCGCCGGGCGTGACGTCGGCGAAGCCGGCCTCCTGCGTCCACCCGAGCAGCCTCCGACCGGCGTCGGAGTGGTGGTGGCTGGTCAGCTGCTGGTAGAGCGTGCGCCACCGGTCGAGCCCGTCGCTGTCGGGGAACCAGCGCATCGCGCCGTAATCGGCGTCGCGGACCGCGAGCAGCCCGCCGGGTCGCAGCACGCGCCGCATCTCGCGCAGCGCACCGACCGGGTCGGCCATGTGCTGCAGCACCTGGTGCGCGTGCACCACGTCGAACGACTCCGCGGAGTACGGCAGGGCCATCACGTCGGCCTGCTCCAGCTGCACGTTCTCCACGCCCTGCGCTACCGCCAGGTCCGCAGCCTTGCCGAGCACATCCGCAGAGGTGTCGATGCCGATCACGCGACCGCCCGGCACCCTGCTGGCAAGGTCGACCGTGATCGTGCCCGGCCCGCAGCCGACGTCAAGCACGTCCATCCCGGACTCCAGGTGCGGCAGCAGATACCCGGCGGAGTTCTCGGCCGTGCGCCATGTGTGCGAACGCATCACGCTGGCGTGGTGGCCGTGCACGTAGTCCGGCGCGTTCATTCGTCAAACCTAGTGCGGTGGCCGCCCTCGGCGAGCAGAGTTGACGGCGCCATCGCGCGCCAGGCGTCGAGCACCAGCTCCTCGACCTGCGCCGCGTCGGCCTCGTCGAGGCGCACCAGGACCGCGGCGAAGCGCTCGAAGTGCGGGATCGTGAACCACGGGCCCGGCGTGGCGAGGATCGCGTCCTTCTCGCCGAGATCGTCCACCCGGACGGCGAGGATCTCACCCTCCGGCGCGTCCTCGCCCAGGTCCGCACGGTCCTTCTTGCCGAGCGGGCGCACCCACGCGAAGGTCTTGCCACGCACCTTCCAGCACCGGTTGCCCCAGGTGGTGCCTTCCTCGACCTCGGGCAGCGCGAGCGCCGCCCGCTCCACGTCGTCCCAGTCAGCCATGCTCGAGGGTAGGCACGGGGCGTTCTGCCCGTCCGGCGATCGCGGCAGCACGCCGCCGGCTCGTTAGCCTGTGCGGAATGTCGACCATGACCGCGGCCGCCCCGAACCCGCCGAAGCAGAAGAAGGCCCGGATCGTCGGCGTCGACACCGCACGCGGACTGGCGATCATCGGCATGTTCATCGCGCACCTGGGGCTGGAGCGCAGCACCGAGCTCTTCTCCACCACCGGCTGGTTCTGGATCGCCGATGGTCGCTCCTCCGCCCTCTTCGCCACCCTCGCCGGTGCGGGCCTGGCGTTCATGACCAAGCGCGCCTACGCCAGCGGCGAGGTGGCCGAGTACGCCACGCAGCGCAGCCGGCTGCTGAAGCGGTCCGCCATCCTGCTCGTCTTCGGCTGGCTACTCACGGCCCTGCTCACGCCGGTCGCGGTCATCCTCGGTGCGTACGCCCTGCTGTTCGTCCTCGCGATCCCGTTCCTGCGAATGCGCCCGACGGCGTTGCTCGCCTCGGCCGGCGTCGTCGCCCTGGTCATGCCGACCCTCGTGCTGATCTCGCGGTACGCCCTGCTCGGGGCCACGTCGCCCCACGAGTACGCCTACGAGAGCGCCGGGCAGATCGCCCTGGTGATCCCGGTGGTCGCCGACCTGTGGTCGGGCTACTACCCCGCGCTGTCCTGGCTGCTGTACATCCTCGTGGGGCTTGCGATCGGCCGGATGCCGCTGCGCCGCTGGACTACCCAGATCGGCCTGCTGCTCGGCGGAGCGTTCGTCGCCGCCGCCGGGTACCTGCCCGGCCTTGCCCTCGAGCGCAGCACCACCGGCCTGGTGCAGGACCTCGTCACGATCGAGCCGCACGCCGACACCAGCTTCGAGATGCTCGGCAACGTCGGCGTCGCGGTCGCGGTGCTCGGTCTCTGCTTGTTGCTCACGACGGCGATCACCCCGATCCGTATCGCCCTCACTCCGGTCTCGGCGATGGGAGCGATGTCGCTGACCGTGTACTCGGCGCACATCGTGGTGATCCGTATCCTCATGCTCGTCTGGGGCGCCGACGTCGTCTTCAACCCGGCGTCCAACTGGCCGCTGATCTGGTTGACCGTCGGCGCGATGGCCTTCGCCACGATCTGGCAGCTCACACTCGGTCAGGGCCCGCTTGAGCGATTGCTCCAGCGCATGATCCGGCCGCGCCAGCGGCCCGCTCCCCCGCCCTGGCCGCCGCAGGGTCCACAGCCTCAGACCTGGGCGCAGCAGGGACAGCAGCCTCACCCCTGGCCGGCCCAGGACCAGCACGCAGCGCCCTGGCCACCCCAGCCGCAACAGCCGACCCCCGGTCCGTACGGTCCGCCGAACCCGCAGCCGCCTGGCCCGTACCAGCAGCAGCCGCCACCGCGGCTCTGACACCGTGTCCGCCGTGCACACGCGTGGTGCGGTACATCAGATGATGTGATCTCGGTTACGGTAGGGCGTCGCAGCAGGGGGAAACGGAGGCAGCGGCGTGCGCACCAGCGGCTATGCATGGCGACGCTCACGCGCCCGGGCAGGTCTCGTCGCGCTGCTGACCGCGATGTCCTCGCTGGTGGTGCTCGCACTGGCGGGGACGCTGGCCTACCTCGACGTGTCCTCGACGGCGGGCGTGCGTGAGGCGATCGCAGCGTCGCCGCCGACCGCACGTATCCATCAGGTCCAGACCCGGCTCGCCGACGACCCCGCTCAACAGCACGCCGACTCCGAGGCCGTGCTCGATCGGCTGCTGCCCGCGGGCGCGCTCACGTGGTCCGCGATCCGCACCCCGCCGCTGCCGCTCGCGGACTCCGAGGCTCGCGCCGTGCTGGTCGTCGACGAGGAGGTCGGCGAGCACGCGGCTCTCTCGGAGGGAGCATGGCCCGCCGCAGCCGATCAGACAGCTGTGCACGCCGCCGTCGCCGAGTCCCTCGGCCTCTCGATCGGCGACGTCGTGGAGGTGACCGCCGAGGACTCGGCTGCCGAGCTCACGGTGGTCGGCACATGGCTACCCGCCGACGCTGACGCCACGCACTGGTTCGGGGACGCGATGCTCGCCACCGGCGTCGACCCACTCAACGCGGACAGCTACGGCCCGTTCCTCGTCACGACCGAGGCTCTGACACCCCTGGCCGTCGCGCCGTTCGTCCAGTGGAGCATCACGCCCGGCGCCGAGCTGAGCCCCGAGACGCTCGACGACTGGCTCAGTGCGCTCCCGCTGGTGGCCGAGCGTCTCAGCGACGAAGGCCTCACCGTTCGAGGGGTGACGACCTCGGGCACGCTCACCGGAACCCTCGCAGATGCCCGCGAAGGTCTCGCCTCGGTCCGTGCCTCGAGCGCCATCCCGCTGCTGATCGTGGCGCTCGTGTCGCTGGTCGCGCTGTGGCAGATCACGCGGCTGCTCGCCGCGATGCGCGAGCGCGAGACGCTCGTGCTGCTCTCGCGCGGGGCTGCGCCTGGGCAGATCCTCCGGATCGGCGCTGCTGAGGCCGTGGTCGTGGCCGCCGGTGCGCTGATCGGCGGCGTGGCCGTCACGGTGGCCTTCGCAGGTCGCGCCGGTTTTGATCTCGGCACCACGGTGCTCGTGACGGCGGGCGCCGCCATCGCCGTGCTCGCGGTGATGATCGCGGCGGTGTGGCGTGCCACCGCATCCGGGCTCCGCCCCGAGGGCGAGAGCGGACGTGCCACGGCCGCGCTGACGGGCAGCGCGTTCGTGCTCGTCAGCGGGTTCGCCGCGTTCGCCCTGTGGCGCTTCACGCGCAACGGCTCGCCGCTCGTACCCGGCACCCGGCAGATCGACATCATCGCTGTCGGCGCTCCCGCGCTGGCACTCATCGCGATCGCCCTCGCCGCCGTCGTGCTCGCGGCACCGCTGAGCAGAGCGCTGGCCTCCCTCGCGGCCCGCCGCAGGGGATTCTCACCAGTCACCGAGCTCCGACAGTCCTCGCGCCGCACCATGGTCAACGCGGTCCCGGTCGTCCTCGTGGTGCTCGCCGCCGCCATCGCGACGATCGCCAGCAGCTACGCAGGGACCTGGCAGGCGCTACGCACGGCCTCGGCGCAGGTGTCGGTGGGCGCGGACGTCCGCGTCGAGACCGGCGGTGGCGTCGCGTCCCAGCAGCCGCGCGGAGTCCTGAGGACGGCAGAAGCAGCCGGGGTCGATGCCGCCACCGGCGTGCTGCAGGCGCCACTGCGGATCGATGACCGTGTCGGTCGGTTCACGGCGCTGCCGATTCTCGACGTCGGGGTGTCGTCTGCGCCAGCGACCCTGGTCGATCCCGTGGTGCCGCTGCTGACACCTCCGCAGGACCCGCTCCCGGGGCTCGACCTCCCCGACGATGCCCAGCAGCTCACCGTGGACGTCACGGCATCGGCGCTCGGCGAGCCCAGCACCTGGAGCGCCAGCCGGTCCGTGGAGCTGCGCGTGTGGATGTCGCAGGGTGCTGAGCTGATCAGGGTCACCGTGGGCACTCTGACAGTCGAGGCCGCTGACCTGCTGAACCTCACCTGGGACGAGGAGGAGAACCAGCCGGTGGAGACCGTGCTGACCAATCCCGACAAGGGTGAGCCGGTGAGCGCCGAGCTGACAGCAAACCTGCCCCCCGGGCGCTGGCGCGTGGTCGCCGTCGACACCGTCATGGGCGCCACGCTCGAGCCGACGGCCTGGCAGGTCGAGGTCAGTCAGATCGCTGTCGACGGCGCGGACCTGCTCGCGGACAGCACGCTGAGCTGGGATCCGACCGTGCGGCCGATGCCTGGAGGGAGCGGCGATTACGCGCCAGAGGGCACCCTGGCGTTCTCCGGCGAGTTCGTGGGTGACACCGTCGGCCCCACCGCAGCCCTCGTCAGCACCGCAGTACAGCGATTCATGCCAGAGGCAACGCTGCCCCTGACCGTGCCCGTGGTCACGACGGCCGGCTGGAACGACACGATTCGCCCAGCGGGAACCGATGTGCTCATCGGTTCGAGCGCGGCGCGACTGGAGCAGGTCGGGACGATCGCAGTCGTCCCGGGCAACCCCGATCCGGCGGCCGCACTCGCGGACCTTCCGACATTGCAGAACGTGCTGCTGCGGACCGCCGACGACGTGCTGGTGATCTCCCAGGTCTGGCTCAGCTCGGGAGCACGCAACCCCGTGGAGGTGGCGGACGAGGTCCGCAGCGTGCTGGGCCCACGCGTGGAGGTCGTGGCCACCGGAGAGCGGGTCACCGACGCCGTGGCCGCGCCTGCGCGCGCTGTCTACTGGGTAGCGGCGTTGTGCGCACTGCTGCTCGCACTACCGGCGATCGCGGCCGTCGCGGCCACACAGGCGAGTGCTCGGCGCGGCGAGGTCGTGGTCCTTCGCGCGATCGGGGTCGGCGCCGCGCAGCAGGCGCGCTCCCGCACCCGTGAGCTGCTCGGCCTTGAGCTGGGCGCGACCGCCGCTGGATTGCTCGCAGGCTGGCTGATCAGCCACCTCGTGATGGTGCCGCTAATCCGATCGACGGCACCACAGGTCTCGCGTGCCGTCCCGTTGCAGCTCACGTTCGACTGGCTGCCCGGACTCGCGATGGTGGCCGCAGTCGTGGTCACCGTGGGGGCCGTCGCGTTCTGGTACGGCCTGCGCGTGCGCGCCCAGTCGCGCGACACCACCTGGCGGGAGGAGATCCGGTGAGGGCCCGCCTGCTGCTGCGCCAGGCGACGAGCTCGATCGGCGCCTCGATCGCCATCGCCGTCATCGTGGCGGTCGCCGCCGGCCTGTTCACCGCGTGGCCACGGCTGGCGCGCACCACGGAGGTCGCCGAGTTCAACTACCGGATCTCGCAGACGCCGGCCGCCACGCGTGACCTGTCGGGCCGTGAGGTGGGGTCCTGGCTGAACGGAGGATTCGCGGAAGCGCTCGACGCACTCGAGGCAGCCGCCGCGGCGGCGGGACCGACGCTGCAGCCGCTGCTCGGCCCCCCGCAGATCATGCTCTCGATCCAGGGGATGTCGGACCCGCTGCCGTTCGATACCGAGGCACCCGGACCGAGTGACGTCACCGGGCGCGAGCTCCAGTTCCGTGCCAGCCCCTCCTTTGCCGACCACGTCACGATCATCGACGGCGAAGCACCGGAGCCGTGGCTGCCGGGACCGGAGGGAGTCGCGCCGGTGCCGATGATGGTCTCCACCAGAACGGCGGAGCGCCTCGGTGTGGAACCCGGCGAGGTGCTCACCCTCAGCGGCAACACCATCGTCACCGCCGAGGGCGCGGTGCCACTGACCGCGATCGTGACCGGCACCTTCGAGGCGGTCGACGAGGCCGACACCTTCTGGGAGCACCACGTCAGTGGGCTGGTGCCTTACAACCGGGGCGATCCGGACAAGGGCGACATCTTCGTGGGTGCCGCCTACACGCACCCCGACACGGCGAACGCGCTCCCGCCGGAGGCTGGGCTGCTCCCCACCATCGACGTCTGGTTCCCGCTCGACACCGGCGCCGACAACGCCGGTGCGCTGCTCGACGACCTCCGCGAGATGACGGCACGGGAGACCGAGATCGCCGGGTCCGGGCTCGGGGCCCCCACGATCCAGCTCGAGACTGCCCTCGTCGATGTCCTGACCGCCACGATCATCGCGCAGCGTGGTGCCGCGGCTGTGCTCACGCTGATCGTGGCCGGTCCGATCGGCGTCACGTTCGCGCTGCTGGCGCTGACCACCAGGCTGTCGGTCTCGCGTCGCCGCCCGACGCTGGCGCTGGCGAGCGCCCGTGGCGGATCACCGGTGCTGCTGCGCGGTGCGCTCGGGCTCGAGGGCCTCGTGGTCGGCCTCCCCGCGGCACTGCTCGGTGCCGCCGTGGCTACGGTGGCGATCCCCGGGCCGCTGCACGGTGGTGACTATCTGCTCGCGCTGCTCGTGGCGCTCGCACCTGCGGCATTCCTCGCCGCCGAGCCGCTGCCCAACCTGCGGACGCAACGCCAGGATCTCTCCTCCCGCTCACCCAGCCGGTGGCGATGGGTCGCGGAGACGTTGGTGGTGGCGACCGCTGCCGGTGCGGTCTACCTGTTGCTCAGTCGCGGCCTGCAGGCGACCACCACGTCCTCCGTGGACCCGCTCGCCACGGCCACGCCGCTGCTGGTCTCGTTCGCGACGGCGGTGCTCGCGACTCGCGCGTTCCCCCTCCCGATGCGCGTGGTGCACGCGGCGATGCGACGCCGACGCGGGATCGCCGGGTTCCTCGGGTCCGCCAGGGCTATCCGTGAGGGCGGCGTCGGTATGGTCCCGATGCTGGCACTGCTCGTGGCGACCTCGATCGCGGTGTTCTCGACCACGCTGCTGACCACGTTGTCGCACGGCGTCCGCGAGACGGCGTACAGCGCCACCGGCGCCGATGTCCGGCTCTCGGGACCTCCGTACTTCGACGACCTCGTCGCCGACGTCGCCGCGGTCCCAGGCGTGGCCGGCGTCGCGCGGGTCTATTCGGACGACCTGGCCCAGCTGACCGCCGACGGCACCACCCAGCGGGTCACGATCTACGCGGTGGACACCGCGGCCCTGTCAACCGTGCAGAGCGGCATCACCGGAGCGGTGTCCCTGCCCGCCGGCATGGGAGAGCTCGTCGACGACACGGTTCCGATCGTGGTCTCCCCCGCGATCGCTGCTGCTCCTGAGGCAGAGCTGAGTCTGTACATGCCGAGTGTCGTCCCGGTGAGCCAGGTGGCGGTCGAGCCCACGGCGGCCGGCCTCGTGGACGAGGCACGCTGGGTGATGGCCGACATCGAGTTGCTGCGTGAAGCCACCGGACAGCCGTTGATCCCCCGACTGCTGCTGGTCGACCTCGGGCCCGATGCCGACCAGCCCGCCGCTGTCGAGGCACTGTCCGCGGCCGTCGATGGGACCGGAACCCTCACGGCTGCCTCGGCCCGAGAAGCGGACTTCCTCGAGTCGCCGAGCGCCGGGGCCATGCAGCAGGGTGCTGCGGCAGCACTCGTCGTGAGCCTGCTGCAGAGCGTTCTCGCCCTGGTGCTCACACTCGTGCTCGCCGCGCCGGCCCGACGCCGGCTGGTGGCGGTGCTGCGCACGCTCGGACTGGGCGCGAGGGACGCGCGGCGCCTGGTCTCGTGGGAGCTGGTTCCGCTCGCCGCGGTCGCGCTCGCAGGCGGCGCCGTACTGGGGCTGCTGCTGCCCCACCTCGTCGTCGCCACCGTCGACCTGTCCGCCTTCACCGGCCAGGCATCACCACCGGTCGTCTACGACTGGCCACGGCTGGCGATCGTGCTCGCCGTCGTGGTCGCCGTCGTCGGCCTCACCCTGCTGATCGCCAGCGCGATCGCTCGCAGGCTCTCCCTGTCCGTGCTACGCATAGGAGACGCGACATGACCAGCCCCTCCACTGCTGCTGATCACGCAGCCGACACGCGCGGGAGCGGCGGCGAGATCGTGTGCGAGGACCTCGTGCGCATCTACGCCGCCGACGGCATCGAGGTGCAGGCCCTCCAAGGGCTGAACCTGCACGTGGACGCGGGCGATCTCGTCGCGATCGTGGGCGCGTCCGGATCCGGGAAGTCGACGCTCCTGACGATCCTGTCCGGGCTCGATACCCCCACTGCCGGGAAGGCGTCGGTCGCGGGCGTCGACCTGCTGACGCTCGGCGGGAAGCAACGGGTGGCCTACCAGCGGCACACGGTCGGGTTCGTGTGGCAACAGACCTCGCGCAACCTGCTCCCGTACCTGACCGCGCTGGAGAACGTCGCGCTGCCGATGGCGCTGGCGGGCGGGCAGACGCAGTCGTCCATCACCGAACGGGCCGACGGTCTGCTGGAGATGCTGGGCGTCGGTCACTGTCGCGACCGACGCCCGAGCACGATGTCAGGCGGTGAGCAACAACGCACGGCGATCGCCGTCGCCGTCGCGAACTCGCCGAAGGTGCTGCTCGCCGACGAGCCCACCGGCGAGCTCGACGAGGCCACGAGCGTCGAGGTGCTGGAGATGATGCGGACCGTCAACGCGGAGACCGGCGTCACGGTGCTGATCGTCACGCACGATCCCACGGTCTCCGAACACGTGCGCCGCACCGTGCAGATCCGTGACGGCCGCACCTCGACCGAGGTGCTGCGCCGGCGTGAGACCGACGAGCACGGCACCGAGCATCACATCGCCGACGAGTTCGCCGTGCTGGACCGGGTCGGCCGGATGCAGCTGCCGCAGGACTTCGTCACCGCGCTGGAGCTCAAGGACAGGGTGCGGCTCACCCTGGAGCCCGATCACGCGGGCGTCTGGCGGGACGGGCGTCACGATGCCCGACGAGACTCGACGAGCCACGACGAGGGAGACCAGCGATGACCACCTCCCCGGCACTGTCCGGACGCGACCTCACCAGGGTGTTCACCACGCCGTCGGGCGATGTGCATGCCCTGACCGAGGTGAGTCTCGAGGTTCACCCCGGTGAGCTGCTGGTCGTGCGGGGTCCGTCCGGGTCCGGCAAGACCACGCTGCTGAACCTGCTGGGCGGACTGGACCGGCCGACGTCGGGCGAGGTGTGGATCGGCGACGCCGAGCTGACCGCGATGTCGGAGGGCGACCTGCTGGACGTGCGCAGGCGACGGCTGTCCTACATCTTCCAGTCGTTCGGGCTGATCCCGGTGCTGTCGGCAGCGGAGAACGTCGAGGTCCCGCTGCGGCTGGTCGAGACGCCGGGCGAGGAGCGGGACCGCCGGGTGCAGCAGGCGTTGGAGCTCGTGGGCCTCGGCCCGCACGCGAACCAGCGGCCTTACGAGTTGTCCGGCGGCCAGCAGCAGCGGGTCGGCATCGCGCGGGCGCTCGCGTCCGAGCCGGAGATCCTCATTGCCGACGAGCCGACCGGTCAGCTCGACTCTGCGACCGCCGCCACGATCATGGACCTGCTGTCGGAGCTCGTGCACGAGCGGGGGCTGGCAGCGGTGGTCTCCACCCACGACCCATTGCTGATGCACCGCGCCGACCGGGTACTGGAGCTGCACGACGGACACGCGCAGCGGCGAGGGCGCCACAGCGCGGCGTGAGGGTAGGTTGGGCGACCGTGACTGCGGAGCTGCGACCCGATGTCCGACCCGACGCCTGGCGCGGTGCCGCCGGCTGGGATGAGCGCGACGGCGCGCTTCGTGCCTGGCGGTTGCGCCCGGAGCTGGTGGGGCGGGCGTTCTCGCCGGAGCTGCTCTCGAAGGCACGCGAGGCGGCCGGCGTTCGGCTCGACGTACTCACCGACGCGGACACGTTCACGCTCGAGGGCGAGCTGCGGGTCGACCTCGACCGGGATCACCGCGTGGACGTGCTCGTGGACGGCGAGCTGCACCAGCGCATCGACCTCGAGCACGGGGCGGTGTCGCTGAGCGTGCCGCTGCCCCAGGGCGAGCACCGGGTGCAGGCGTGGCTGCCGCAGGTCGGCCAGCTGTGGCTGCGGTCGGCGCAGCTGACGGGATCCGTGCGAGCGCCGGCCGCGGGGACGCGATGGACGACCTACGGCTCCTCGATCACCCAGTGCAGCGCTGCGGCGGGGCCGAGCGAGACCTGGCCGGCGCTCGTGGCACGGGCGCTCGACTGGGACCTCACCTGCCTGGGATTCGGCGGCCAGTGCCACCTCGACCCGGTGGCGGCGCGCACCATCGCAGCGACCTCGGCCGATCTCATCAGCCTGTGCCTGGGTATCAACGTGCAGGGCGGCGCCACGATGTCGCAGCGCACGTTCGGACCGCAGGTGGCGGGACTGATCGACCAGGTGCGGGACGCCCACCCGGGCGTTCCGATCGCCGTCATGACGCCGATCGTGTCACCACCCCGCGAGAGCACGCCCAATGCCGCCGGGGTCACGCTGGCGTGGATGCGCGAGGCGATCACCGAGGTGGTCGAGGGCACCGACGACGAGAACCTGCACCTCATCGACGGACCCAGCATCATCGGGGTCGACGACCAGCACCTGCTGCCCGACGAGCTGCACCCGGACGCCGCCGGGTATCGACTGATGGGCGAGCGCATGAGCGCCGCTCTGGCACCGCTGCTCGGCTGACTGCGCCACCGGCGCTGACTCACACTGGCTCGCGTGAGGGAGCGTTGCAGAAGTGTCCAGCAGAGTGAACTCCGCACCGATTGGCACCGGCTGGCGTTGCAGAGTTGTCCATCAGGGCAGGCTCCGCAACGCGAGCAACCGCGTGCACGTGACGTCGGGGAGCGGCTGACGCGTGCCGCTCCTCGGCGAGTCGCGCGGGGTGGTGACGCGTGAGCGGGTTCGGTGCTCGCAGGCCGTAGCGTGTGGCACGTGAACGAGACGCAGCAGGGACCAGGCGCGGTGGCACGGGCTGCCGAGGTGATCGCCGAGCGGACCCGGCTGACACCCGACTTCCCTGAGCCGGGCGTGCTCTTCCGCGACCTGACGCCGGTGCTGTGTCACCCGGACTCGCTCGCCGCCGTGGCCGATGCGGTCGCCGCGCTCGGCGGCGAGGTGGACCTGTTCGCCGCGCTGGAGGCGCGCGGGTTCCTGCTGGGCGCTGCCGCTGCGGTCACCGCAGCTGCGGGCGTGCTGCCGCTGCGCAAGCCCGGCAAGTTGCCCGGCACCGGGACCAGCGCCGTGCTGTCGCAGTCCTACGACCTGGAGTACGGCACCGCCGCCTTGGAGCTGCAGCCCGCCGACGTGCCGCCCGGCGCGCGCGTGCTCGTGGTCGACGACGTGCTCGCCACCGGCGGCACCGCTGCGGCAGCGGTCGAGCTGGTACGGCGCGCCGGCGGTGACGTGACCGGCGTGGTCGTGGCGCTGGAGCTGCTCGACCTCGGTGGCCGTGCGCGGATCCCTGCCGACGTCCCGGTGCACGCGATCACCGCAGTCTGAGGACGCCCGTCAGCGCAGGTCGGTCAGCTCGGTTGGGTTGACCACCGTCCCGATCAGGTCCCGGAGGGCGTCGTTGACGTCCCAGATGCCCACGTTCATCGCGGCCGTGATGACGCCCGCGTCGTCGAGCCAGTAGGCGATGAACTCGTTGCCGTCGAGGTCGCCACGGATCTCCACCGAGTCCGACGGTGATGCGTGACCCACGTACTCCATCGAGAACTCGAACTGGTCGGTGAAGATGTACGGCTGCCAGTCGTAGGCGACGTCCTGGCCGAGTATCGCGCGGGCCACAGCCTTGCCCTGCCGGATCGCGTTGTCCCAGTGCTCCGACCGCAGCGGCCCGAGCGTGGCGTGCGTGACCAGAGCCGCGTCGCCCGCCGCCCACACGTGCGGGTCCGAGGTGAGGAAGTGGGTGTCGGCGACCACGCCGTCGGTGACCGCGAGCCCGGCGGCGGCAGCCAGCTCGGTCGTGGGCTCGACCCCGATGGCAGCGAGCACCGCATCGGCGGCGACCCGACCAGCCGAGGTGACCACGCCGCCGTCGCCGATCTCGAGAGCCTCCACCCCGGTGAGGATCGTGACCCCGTGCGCCTCGTGGAGACCACGGAGGTGCTCGGCGATCTCGCGCCCGAGCACGTTGGCGAGCGGGACCTCGCCTCGCTCGAGCACGGTCACCTCCATGCCCGCCTGGCGCGCCGACGCCGCCACCTCCAGCCCGATCCAGCCTCCCCCGATCGTGACCAGCTGCCCGGCGTCGGTGAACGTGGCACGCAGCGCCTGCTCGTCGGCGTGTGTCCGCAGCGTCAACGCCCGCTCGCCGCCGGGGATGCTGGGCACCCGCGGGTCCGCACCGGTCGCGATCAGCAGCGCGTCGTACGCGAGCGTCTCCCCTGTGCCGAGGGTGACGCGCCGGACCTCGAGGTCGATCTCGGTCGCCTCGGTCCCCGTGATCACACGCACGTCGCGCTCGCCGTACCAGCGCGCGTCGTGGAGCACGTCGAACTCGCTGTTGCCCTGCAGCACGTCCTTGCTCAGCGGCGGCCGCTCGTACGGAAGAACCGGCTCGGCGCCGATCACGGTCAGCTCGCCGGTGTATCCCTCCTCTCGGAGCGTCTCGACGGCGTTGGCTGCGGTCAGCCCGGCCCCGATCACCACGATGCGGTCCATCCACCCATCCTGCCGCGCTCGATGACTGAGCGTGCTCAGTCGGGCCGGGCAGCTCCCGCCGCGGCCCGCGCCGCAGCCGGCAGCGCGGCCACGATCTGCCCGACGGCGTCCTCGTCGTGCGCGGCCGAGACGAACCACGCCTCGAACGCCGACGGCGGCAGGCTCACGCCGGCCTCGCGCATCGCGTGGAAGAACGCCGGGAAGCGCCAGTGCTCGCTCGACTGCATGCCGACGTAGTCACGTACCTGCCCGGTCGCCCCGAACGCGATCGAGAACAGGTTCCCGGCCCGCTGGACATGGTGTGCCACCCCGGCCTCGTCCAGGGCCTGCCCGACGGCGGTGCTCACCTCGTGTGCGACGGCGTCCAGTCGGTCGTAGACCGACTGGTCGGCAAGCCGCAGCGTGGTGACGCCGGCCGCGAGCGCCACCGGGTTCCCACTGAGGGTGCCGGCCTGGTACACGGGTCCGAGCGGCGCGAGCAGGTCCATCAGCTCGGCGCGGCCGGCGAGCGCCGCGACCGGGAGGCCGCCGCCGATCACCTTGCCGAACGTCAGCAGGTCGGGCGCGAGGTCGGGCTCCAGCCCGAGCCATCCCGAGGCCGAGACGCGGAACCCGGTCAGCACCTCGTCACCGATCACCAGGGCTCCGTGGCCGTGGGCGAGCTGTGACAGCGCGGCGTTGAAGCCCTCCTCCGGTGCCACCACACCCATGTTCGCGGCCGCGGCCTCGGTGATCACGGCGGCGATGCGGTCGGGGTAGGCCGAGAACACCTCGTGCAGCGCGCCGAGGTCGTTGTAGGGAACCACGATCGTCAGAGCCGCGAATGCCTCGGGCACACCGGCCGAGCCGGGCAGCCCGAGCGTCGCGACGCCCGAGCCGGCCGCGGCCAGCAGACCGTCGGAGTGCCCGTGGTAGTGGCCGGCGAACTTGATCACGAGGTCGCGGCCGGTCGCCGCGCGCGCGAGCCGGATCGCCGTCATCGTGGCTTCGGTGCCGGTGGAGACGAACCGGACCTTCTCGGCCGCTGGCACACGCTCGCGCACCAACGACGCCAGCTCCGCCTCGGCCGGCGTGGACGCGCCGAACGACAGGCCCCGCGCCGCGGCCTCCTGCACCGCGGTCACCACCTCGGGATGCGCGTGCCCGAGGATCGCCGGCCCCCACGAGCCGACCAGATCCACGTACTCGCGCCCGCGGGCGTCGGTGACGCGCGCACCGGAGGCGGCCACCAGCATCAGCGGGTCGCCACCCACCGAACCGTGCGCCCGCACCGGCGAGCTCACACCGCCGGGCATCAGCTCGCGCGCGTGCGCCAGTACGTCGGTCATCGGCTGCTCCACTCCGCGATCTCCAGAGCCCAGTAGGTCAGCACCGCATCCGCGCCGGCGCGCACGATCGACGTCACCGACTCGGTGATAGCCGCCTCGCGCGCGATCCACCCGTTCGCGGCCGCGGCCTCGATCATGGCGTACTCCCCCGACACCTGGTACGCCCAGACCGGCACGGGCGAGGCGTCCGCGACCTGGTGCAGAACGTCGAGGTACGGGAGTGCGGGCTTGACCATGACGATGTCGGCGCCCTCCGCCACGTCGAGCGCCGCCTCTCGCACGCCTTCGCGGGCGTTGGCCGGGTCGAGCTGGTAGCTTCGCCGATCGCCCTGCAGCTGCGAGTCGACGGCCTCGCGGAACGGCCCGTAGAACGCCGAGGCGTACTTCGCCGCGTAGGCGAGCGTGGCGACGTCGGTGCGCCCTGCGCCGTCGAGAGCCTCGCGCACGGCCATGACCTGGCCGTCCATCATCCCGGAGAGCCCCAGCAGCACCGACCCCGCATCGGCCTGCGCGAGTGCCATCTCCGCATAGCGCACCAGCGTCGCGTCGTTGTCGACGCTGCCGTGGGCGTCCAGCACCCCGCAGTGCCCGTGGTCGGTGAACTCGTCCAGGCACAGGTCGGTCGAGACGACGACGGCGTCCCCCACCTCGGCGGTCACAGCCGCCGTCGCGCGGTTGAGGATCCCGGCGGGATCCGTCGCTCCCGTGCCGGTGGCGTCGCGATGGGCAGGTACCCCGAACAGCATCAGCCCGCCGAGGCCGGCCTCAGCCGCCTCGGCGGCCGCTCGGCGCAGCGAGTCCAGCGAGTGCTGCACCACGCCGGGCATGGACGACACAGGGCGGTCGTCACCGTCGTCCGGCCCGTCGTGCACGAACATCGGCAGCACGAGCTGGGAGGCGTGCACCCGCGTCTCGCTGACCAGCCGACGCATCGCGGCGCTCTGCCGCAACCGCCGTGGCCGGATCGGGATCGCGGTGCTCATGCAGCACCTCCATCGGGATCGGTGCTCGAGGCGATCGCCTGCGCGGCACTCAGCAGGTCGGCGACCGTGGGCGAGGCAGCGGTGGCCGCCACCTCCAGGCCCGCCGCGCGCACGTCCGAGGCCGTCTGCTCACCGAACGCGATCAGTCGCGTGGCCTCGGGAACGCCGACCTCGGCGAGGCGGTTCACGATGCTGCCGCTGATCACGAGGGCGATGTCGGCCTTGCCGGTCCGCAGCGCATGCTCCTCGCTGGCGCTGAGCGACGCGGGCGCGGTCCGGTACGCGACCACAGCGTCCACCTCCCAGCCCGCGCGGGTGAGCCCGTCGGCCAAGGTGGCCCGCGCCAGGTCGGACTGCACCACCAGCACGCGCCCGTCCGCAGGCTCGGGCCACACGTCGAGCATCGCCTGCGCCCCGCCGCTTCCCACGAGGTCCACGGCGAAGCCGGCCTCCTGCAGCACGCTTGCCGTGGCCAGACCCACGGCCGCCAGCGAGGTGGTCGCTGGGACAGCAACGCCCTCGAGCGCGGGCACCGCTGCGGCGCTGGTGATCCCGAGCCAGGCGTACGCGCCCGTGCTCAGCCGTTCGAGCGCCTCGTTGAGCTCGACCGAGGGTGCGGGGAGCACTTCGATCAGCGGCAGCACCCACGGCGTGAGGCCGATCTCGGCTGCGCCGGCGGCGACCGCCGCGCCCCAGGCGCCACCGCGCGGCACCAGGACCACGCTCATGCCGAACCATCCTGCAGCCACTCCTGCACGCCAGCCTCGATCAGTGTGCGCGCCGCGCGCACGCCGATGTCCGCGGCGTCCGTGAGCCGATCGTCCACGCGCGTGCCGTGGCGGCGCTGACCGTCGGCGGAGTACGCGACCGCCCGCAGGCTGACCCGGCCGAACCGGATCGTCGCAGTGGCGGCGACCGGTGCCGAGCACCCGGCCTCGAGCTCGGCGAGGAACGCCCGCTCGACCGCCACGGCCTGCCCGGTGCGCTCGTCGTCGACCTGCTTCAGCACCTCGATCATCTCGGTGTCCTCGGCGCGTGCCTCGACCGCGAGCGCACCCTGAGCCGGAGCGGTGGGCCACTCGAAGACGTCGGCGATCGGCTCGTCGCGACCGATCCGAGCCAGTCCTGCTGCGGCGAGCACCACGGCGTCGAGCTCGCCGTCGCTCACCATCGCGAGTCGGGTGTCGACGTTGCCGCGGATGTCCACCACGTGAAGATCCTCCCGCGCCGCGAGCAGCTGCGCGCGCCGCCGAGGAGAGCCCGTGCCCACGCGCGCTTCCTGTGGCAGCTCGGCGAGAGGCACCGCCGCGCAGAGAACATCGCGGTGGTCGGCCCGCTCCGGCGTGGCAACCACGGCCAGACCCGGGTGGGGCGCCGTGGGCAGGTCCTTGTAGGAGTGCACCACCGCGTCGCACTCCCCCGCGAGCAGCGCCTCGCGCAGCGCCGCGGCGAACACGCCGGTACCGCCGAGGCTGCTCAGCGAGGCGCGGTCGGTGTCGCCCTGGCTGCTCATCGGCACCATCTCGACGTCGATCCCCCGCGCGCGCAACGCGTCGGCGACCGTGCCCGCCTGCGTCTGGGCGAGCAGACTGGCACGAGTCCCGAGGCGGATGCTGGTCACGGCGCGATGCCTCCCAGCGCCGGTGCGAACGGGCGGCGGGCGTTGCCGCAGCAGCCCGGCCGGCACACGTCGACGTCCGGGCCGAGGTCGCTGAGCGCCGCGCGCTCCTGCGGCGGTCGGCCATCGACCCGCTCCCGCACGAGGTCGGCGAGCCCTGCCACGAACGCCGGGTGGGTTCCGGGCGTAGGCACACGGACCGCGGCGATCCCGTGCTCGGCGGCGGTCTCCAGCGCCTCGTTGTCGAGGTCCCACAGCACCTCGAGGTGGTCGGAGACGAATCCGATCGGCGCGATCACCACCGCGTCCGGTCGATCGGTGCCCACCGCGAGCTCGGCGAGGTGGTCGTTGATGTCCGGCTCCAGCCAGGGCTGGCTCGGCGGCCCCGAACGGGACTGGTACACGAGTGCAGAACCCAGCCCCACGCCGTCGGGCGTGGACACCTGGTCCATGATCACTCGCCCGACGGCGAGATGCTGGGCCTCGTAGGCTCCTCCCGCCCCGTAGTCGACCGCGGGATCTCCGGACCGCTCGGCGTCACCGGTCGGGATCGAGTGGGTCGCGAACAGCACCTGGATGCGGCGGTGACCCTGGCCGGCAAGCTCAGCCACGGCCGTCCCGATGCCCTCGACGAACGGTTCCACGAACCCCGGGTGGTCGAAGAATCCGCGGATCTTGTCGATCTGCAGCTCGTCGTCGAGGCCGGTGGCGGCCAGCGCGTCGGCAAGGTCCTCACGGTACTGGCGGCATGAGGAGTAGCTGGAGTAAGCGCTGGTGGCGAGCACCAGCAACCGGCGATGACCGGCCTCGTGCGCCTGGTGCAGCGTGTCGGTCAGGTAGGGCGCGAAGTTGCGGTTGCCCCAGAGCACCGGCAGCGCGGTCCCGGTCCGCTCGAGCTCGGCCTCGAGCGCCTGCCGGAGGGCGCGGTTCTGGTCGTTGATCGGACTGACGCCGCCGAAGTGGTGGTAGTGCTCGGCGACCTCCGTGAGCCGCTCGTCCGGGATGCCGCGGCCCGCGGTGACGTTCCGCAGGAACGGCATCACGTCGTCGGGGCCCTCCGGTCCCCCGAAGCCCAGCAACAGCACCGCGTCGTACGTCTGCTTCTCAGTCACGTACGCGGGCCCCGCCTGCGCGGCGGGGGTGGCAGCCGGCACGACGGCGCCCGGCGCGAGGGCCACCTCGGTCGCCTTGGGCGGCTTGCCGCCCGAGCCGGGCCTGGCTGTGACGTCGGTGCCGAGCGTGGTCATCGAAGCACCTCCACCAGCTCCTGCGGGCTGACGCGCCGGCCCGTGTAGAACGGGACCTCCTCGCGCACGTGGCGGCGCGCCTCGGTGTAGCGCAGGTCCCGCATGAGGTCGACCAGTTCCATCGGGTCGTCCGCCTCGAGCGGCAGGATCCACTCGTAGTCGCCCAGCGCGAACGCGGCGACCGTGTTGGTGAGCACGCCCCGGTGCGCGGCCCCCTTGCGGCCGTGGTCGGCGAGCATCGTGCGGCGCTCCTCCTCGGGCAGCAGGTACCACTCGTAGGAGCGCACGAACGGGTAGACGCACAGCCACCCCTTGGGCTCGAGCCCGCGCATGAACGCCGGCACGTGAGAGCGGTTGAACTCGGCGTCGCGGTGAACGCCCGCGGCGTGCCAGACCGGTGTCGATGATGCGAGTGTGCTGGTGCGGCGCAGGGTGCGCAGGCCAGCCTGGATCGCGGCGAGGTCGGGGCCGTGCAACCAGATCATCACGTCGGCATCGGCCTTGAGTCCCGAGACGTCGTAGAGGCCGCGGGTCCTCACCCCCGTGTCGGCGATCTCACCGATCGCACGCTCCAGGTCGCCTCCGTCACCGCCTGGCGGGTCGGTCTCACGGGCGAAGGTCGCCCAGAGTGTGTACTCGGTCTGCTCAGTCGGTCCGGCCGCGTCTGTCACGCCACCACCCTAGGTCGGAATCGAGGTGACAGGTCGCGACGGGGCGTCAGGATGCGTCCGAACGAACGTGAGACGGCGCACAACCTCGGGCCCCCCCCCCCCCACCCCGGGGGGGGCCCCGGGGGGGCCCCCCCCCGGGAGCCCCGGGACCCCGCCGTACCCCCCCCCCCCACCCCCCCC
>NZ_JBMDXJ010000366.1:0-1912 GCF_048594945.1 Pseudactinotalea sp.
CTCTCGACCCGTCGCGGCACCGGCGAACCCAGGGGACGTCGCTCGGGTGCAGGCTGCTCCTCGACCGGCAGAGCAGGTGGTTCGGGAACCACCGTGCCGTGCGAACGGGCCAGGATGCTCGTGAACTGTCCGGCGATGAGCTCCAGGTCGAACTTCTCCTCCGCCACTGACCGCGCCCGCGAACCGATCACCTCGACCGACTCCGGGGCCGCGTGGAGCTTCTCCAACCACTCGATCGCCCCCTCCGCGCCGTCGCACGTCGGTGGGCCGACATGGCCACCCGTCGCGAGGACGTCGAGCGCCGCCGGGTTGTCCTCCGGCATGAGACCCAGGATCGGGCGACCGGCCGCCATGTACGACAGCACCTTGCTCGGGATGGAGAACGCCGTGGCGTCAGGCTCCAGCAGCGCCACGAGCACATCAGCCGAACCGAGCACGTCGGGCAGGTCGCCGGCGGGCTGGAACGGCAGGACACGCAGGTCGAGATCCGGGTTCGCGGCGGCCGCCTCGCGCAGGTCGTCGGCGCCCTCACCTTCCGAGACCACCGTCAGCGACGCCGGCACACCACGATTCCGCGTGGCCTGCAGGATGTCGACGAGCAGCATCGGGTTGTGCTTGCGGCCGAGCGTGCCGGCGTACAGCAGGCGCAGCGCGTCCTTGGCGGGGAACAGGTCCGTGGAGCGCGGATTCTCCCGCTCGACCGGGAACACCTTGTCCAGCGGAGCCCAGTTGGGGATGACCGAGACGTCCTCCTCCGGCACCGACCACCGACGGTACGTGTCGGTGAAGCCGTCACCGATCGCGACGACATGGGCCGCGCCGCGTGCGCAGTACGCCTCCATCGCGTCGAGCACCTTGGCGCCGATCGCGGCGAGCGGCCGTGGGAACCGGCGCCGCAGCTCGTCCGCGAGGCCGACGCTGTAGACGTCCTGGTGCCACATGACCCACGGCTGCTGCGCGCGTCGTGCCCACCGGGCGAACCGGAACAGCGAGACCAGTGGGACGTTGGAGGCGATGACCACGTCGTCCTCGCGCGTGCGCTGACGCTCGATCCACGCCTTGCCGTACGCCCGCTCGAACCGCAGCCGGGTCCACGGCGAGTACTTCGCGAACGGCAGATCGAGCTTCAGGCCGAAGAAGGACAGACCCGGCGCGTCGTCCTCGAGCGCCTCGAGGTGCCCCTTGCCGCTGACGTACTGCTCGGCGTGCAGGTGCTCGACGGTGTGGCCCTTCGCGGCCAGCGCGCGGGACAGCTCAGCCTGGAACGGGTGACCGGAGAAGTCGTGGACGAGGATGCGCACGGTCAGGCCGTCAGCTGGTCGTGGATCCAGGAATAGGTCTTCTCCAGGCCCTCACGCAGCGAGATCGAGGGCTCCCAGCCGTAGATGCTGTGGAAGAGCGTGTTGTCGCTGTTGCGACCCCGCACGCCCTGCGGTGCGTCGAGCTTGTAGTTGCGCTGCAAGGTGATGCCGGCGATGTCCTCGAGGATGTCGACCATCTGGTTGATCGTCACCAGCTCGGCCGAACCCAGGTTGACCGGCTCGACGTTCTCGCCGGCCAGGATCTCCTTCGTGCCCCGCACGCAGTCGTCGATGTACATGAAGCTGCGGCTCTGCTCGCCGTCGCCCCAGATCTCGATCGAGTGGTCGCCACTGAGCTTGGCCTGCGCCACCTTGCGCGACAGCGCCGCCGGGGCCTTCTCCCTGCCGCCGTCGTACGTACCCTCCGGGCCGTACACGTTGTGGTAGCGAGCCACCCGCGTCTCCAGGCCGAAGTCCTCACGGAAGTGCCGCGCCATCCGCTCGCTGAAGAGCTTCTCCCAGCCATAGCCGTCCTCCGGATCGGCCGGGTAGGCGTCGGCTTCCTTCAGTGCGGTGACGTTCGGGTCGGTCTGCTTGTCGCCGGCGTACAC
>NZ_JBMDXJ010000367.1:0-5471 GCF_048594945.1 Pseudactinotalea sp.
GCTGGAGCTGATCGGCGCGCTCAAGGTGTTCGACCAGATCTACCTGCTGACCGGCGGCGGACCCAACTTCGCGACACGGTCGGTGGTCGGCTTCATCTTCGACTACGGCTTCACCAGCTACCGGGTGGGCTTCGCCTCGGCCGCGTCGTTGATCCTGTTCGTGTTCGTGCTGCTGCTCTCGGCTGCGTGGTTCGCCACATCGCGCCGATTCTCGAAGGAGGACGTCTGATGACTGCAGTGACAGATCGTTCGGCACAGGTGGCCGAGCGCGCCGCGGTGACGTCAGCACGCGACCGCCGCCGGCGCGGCGGCAGGCCGAAGATGTCCGGCTTCGATCGGATGGCGACAGCGGTGGTCGTGGCGTTCGGGCTGCTCTGGCTCGTGCCGCTGCTATGGGCACTCGACACGTCGTTCAAGCCGGAGACGGAGACGACGCGACTGCCGCTCACGTGGATGATCGAGAATCCGACCCTCGAGGCCTACCTCGGCGTCATCAACTCGACCGACATCGTGCTCTGGTACGGGAACAGTCTGTTCATCTCGTGCATGGTGTCCGGTTTGGCGGTCCTCGTCTCGAGCATGGCGGCGTTCGCGCTCTCCCGCGTGCCGATGGCGGGCAAGAAGGTCATCTTCGGGGCGATCCTGCTCGGCATCATGATTCCGAGCCAGGCGCTGATCGTGCCGTTGTTCCAGGAGATGCAGGTGCTCGGGCTGCTCGGGACGTACTGGGCGGTGATCCTGCCCCAAGTGCCGGCGGCCGTCGCAGTGTTCGTGTTCAAGCAGTTCTTCGACGGTCTGCCGGGCGCCTTGTTCGAGTCGGCGCAGGCCGACGGCGCCGGCTGGCTCCGCATGTGGGCGACGATCGCGATGCCGCTCAGCCGTCCGGCGATCTCCGCGGTTGCGATCTTCACGTTCGTGTGGTCATGGAACGCCCTGCTCTGGCCGCTGCTCACGCTCAACGACTCCCAGCTGATGACCGTGACGGTCGGGCTGGCGACCGTACAAGGTGAGTTCGGTGTCGCGTACGCGCAGATCATGGCGTCGGCAATCCTTGGGGCACTGCCGTTGTTTGCCGTGTTCCTCCTCTTCCAGCGACAGATCGTGCAGGGGATCGCCAACACCGGGATCAAGTGAGCCTCGCCAGGGCTGCCTGGCCCGTACCCACACGTCCGCTGAGCTGGACCGAGATGTGAGCCACGGATGCGAGTGGACAGCGGTTATCCACAACCGGCGCTGTCGGCGTGCGACGGTGGTGAGGAACACACCGATCCGCCGACGAGCGACACGTCCGAGACATCCGAGAGCGCGACGCCCACGGAGACGGTGACCGAGAAAGCCGAGCCCACGGACGCGCCGACGCCGCCTGAGGGCGAGGCACCCACGCCTGCAGATGAGGCGCTCGTCGATGACCACGTCGGTGCGATCTCGGCGGCGAGGCACTTCCTGGATCTGTACGCGTACATGCGCCAGACCCGGGATACCGGTCAGTTCGACGCGACAGCGGAGTACCCCACGGACGATGAGCTCAACTACCTCGTCCGGCTCTCTGGGGCATCGAGCCGGTGACGATGGTCCGTACGCGGCAGATGTGGCGGCATTGCCGTCGCAAGAGGTCCTGACGAGCAGGCAGCGATCGCGCTACAGCCGGAGCGTGACCCGGGTCGGTTGAGAACGAGCGGCATCGAGCAGCTCATGCGAAACGGGTGACGATAGTGCACCCGTCGCGACCGATCCGCAGGCTGGTTGGAGTCCGACGGCCACGAACCACATCGAGGGCACCGTCGCTGCTGCTGCGGCAACAACCACTCTCCCGCAGCATCCACGATCTCGGCCTCCGGCGTGCTGCATCCACCGGACAGGCTCCCGAACCTCCGCAATAAGGAACAGTGCTTCTACTATCCGAGAAAGTCTTGCGCTAGAGTCTACGCGCGTGGATACTGGTCCGCGGTAGCCGACGGAACCCAAAGGAGGGTGGCGTGACGACAGCGAAGCTGCACCAGATGCGAAGCGAAGGGCGACGGCGCGGACGGACGCGGGGCCGCGAGGCGCTGGCCGCGTATGCGTTCCTGCTCCCGTGGTTCGGCGGCGTGGTCGTGCTGACCGCAGGGCCGCTGATCGCCTCGCTCTACTTGTCCTTCACGAACTTCGACCTGTTACAGGCGCCGGACTGGGTGGGCCTGGGCAACTACGCCAACCTGCTGAACGACTCGCGGTTCCTCACCTCGCTCGGGGTGACCTTCACCTATGTGTTCCTGGGAGTGCCGCTGCAGCTGGCGTTCGCGCTCGCCGTGGCGATGCTCCTCAACCAGAAGGTGAGGGGACTGGCGATCTTCCGCTCCGTGTACTACCTGCCCTCGCTGCTGGGTGGCAGTGTGGCGGTCGCAGTGATGTGGCGTCAGCTCTTCGGGGGCACTGGCGTCATCAACCAGGTGCTCGGCGCTTTCGGCATCAGCGCGCCGAACTGGATCGCTGATCCGAGGTTCGCCCTCTACACCCTGGTGATCCTGCACGTCTGGCAGTTCGGCTCCGCGATGGTGATCTTCCTGGCGGGTCTGCAGCAGGTCCCCGCCGACCTCTACGACGCCGCCGCGGTCGACGGCGCAAGCAAGTGGCAACAGCTGCTACGGATCACCATCCCGATGATCACGCCGGTGATCTTCTTCAACCTGGTGCTCGGGGTCATCAACTCGTTCCAGGCGTTCACCTCCGCCTACATCGTCAGCGGCGGCACAGGTGGGCCCCTCGACTCCACGCTGTTCTACACGCTCTACCTCTACCAGCAGGGCTTCACCAACTTCCAGATGGGCTACGCCTCGGCGATGGCGTGGGTACTGCTGGTGATCATCGCCATCTTCACTGCCCTCAACTTCGCGACCTCGCGTCGCTGGGTCTACTACGGAAATGCCTGATCGAACATGACGACGACGATGACCCACAAGACGCGCGCGCAGCCGCAGGCGAGCGTGGCGCCGAGCCGACAGCACCACCGACAGTCCGTTCATCGTGAGCGCAACCGCTGGTGGATCTACGTGATCCTCGTTGTGGGATGCGTCGGGATGCTGTACCCGCTGGCGTGGATGCTGCTGAACTCGTTCCGCGAGGACAGTCAGATCTTCAGCAATCCCACCGGGCTGCCGACCGTGTTCGACTTGCGCAACTACGTGGCAGCGTGGTTCGCGACGACCCCCGCGTTCGGCTACTTCTTCATCAACTCGTTCATCGTGTGTGCACTGGCGATCCTGGGGAACGTCGCCTCGTGCTCGCTCGCCGCCTATGCGTTCGCACGCCTGCGGTTCCCGCTCCGTGGACCGCTGTTCGCGATCATGCTTCTCACTCTGATGCTTCCGGCCCATGCACTGCTCGTGCCGCAATACACCCTGTACTTCAACCTCGGGTGGATCGACACCTTCCTCCCGCTGGTGGTTCAGAAATTCCTGGCAACCGATGCCTTCTTCATCTTCCTCATGGTGCAGTTCATCCGCGGCATCCCGCGCGAGCTGGACGAGGCCGCACGACTCGATGGCTGCGGAGCCTGGGCGATCTACCGCCGAGTGATCCTCCCGCTGCTCCAGCCAGCGCTCGTGACCACTGTGATCTTCACCTTCATCTGGACGTACAACGACTTCTTCTCCCAGCTCATCTACCTGAACTCGCCCGGCAGGCTCACCGTGCCGATCGGGCTGCGTACGTTCGTCGACTCCTCTGGCGGTTCGTACGCACAGCTCCTGGCGATGTCGGTGCTCACCCTCGTGCCGACCTTCGTCGTCTTCATGCTCTTCCAGCGCCGTCTCGTGGACGGCATCAGTACGACCGGCCTCAAGGGCTGATCGATGCGCCCTGTGCGCTGACAGATACCTGCTCACCACACATCAAAGGAGAATGTGATGGACAACCGTTCCTTGCTCTCGACGCCGATCACGCGTCGATCCGCCCTGCTGACAGCGCTTGGTCTTGGTGCTGCCGGTGCGCTCACCGCCTGCGGCGGCGGTTCCGGCGATTCCGATGCCCCGGTCGTGTTCGGAATCTTCGGAAGTGCCGACAAGCTCGAGATCCGTAAGAACGCCATCGACGCGTTCATCGCGGCGCATCCGGACAATCCGGTCGAGTACCTCGGGGTCCCCAGCGATGCGTGGCCGGACAAGATCGCCACGATGGTGGCAAGTGGCAACGCACCGGATGTCATCACGCTCGCCGGCGGTGAGGTGTTCACCTACGCGAGCCGCGGAACGCTTGAGCCGCTTGACGCAGTCGAGGGTTTCGAGCCTGGCAACTTCACCGACGCCATCCTCGATCTGGGTCGAGCGGAGGACGGCACCCTCTACGCAGCCCCGATCGCCGCCAGTACCCAGGCGCTCGGGATGAACGTGAGCCTCCTCGACCGCCTCGACGTGGCACCGCCACCTGAGGTCTGGGCTTTCGAGGAGTTCGCGGACTACTGCCGCGAGGTGTACGACGCGAGCGACGGCACCGTGTGCGGAACGCAGGACTGGGCGCAGAGCCTGGGATGGTGGCAGGTCTGGATGCGCGCCAATGGCTCGGCATTGTTCGGTGACGGGGCGATCAACGCGTCGGTTGACGACATCGCAGCTTGGCTCCACATGTGGGAGGAGCTCCGGCAAGAAGGCGTCAGCGTGCCCATCGATGTGTCGGCCCAATGGACGCCCGGTTCGTGGCCGAACTCGCCCATGGTCAAGGGGCTTGCCGTGTTCTCGAACATCGCAGTGCAGGACCTTGAGAGTGGCTACCAGTCACTCATGGAGGATGAGCTCACACTGACGCCGCCGCCGTCGGCCGAGCCCGGGGGCAGCAAGGGTCTCTACACGGCGCCGTCCTCCTGCGTCACGCTCAACGCCAGAAGCGACAAGAAGGAACGCGCACTCGAAGTGCTGAACTGGTTCGTCAGTGCCCCCGAGTCGGCGCAGATCCTCGGCCTCATCAGTGGCCCACCCGCCGCCGACACAGCATTGGCCGCAGTGCTCGAGATGGAGGACCTCAGCCAGCTTCAGGCAACCGTGCTCAGCTACACGCAAGAGGCCTTCGCCGACATCGAGCCCACACCACCGGCCGAGATCAAGGGCGGGATTGCCGCTGTCACCGACCTCGCTCGGCGGGTCAACGAAGAGGTGGGATTCGGCCGCATGTCGGCCAGTGAGGCTGCAGAGCAGTTCGTCACCGAGGCGAACCAGACGCTCAGCACCGCGAGTTGAACCACCATCACCCATCTACCTGCCAACAAGTTTCGACAGAGGAGAACACCATCACCATGTCCGTGGACACAGCAGTGCAGACGAAGCCAGAGCAGGAGCAGAGGAGCGAAGGGTGGTGGAACGCACCCTTCTCGGTGTTCCAGACCAACCTGCAGGAGATCGACGCTGTTCTCGACGTTGATGACGCACTGGACTTCATCGTGGGCTACGGAGCAGACACCTGGCTCATCAACACCGGGGGTATCGCCTCGTTCTACCCCACGC
>NZ_JBMDXJ010000368.1:0-2812 GCF_048594945.1 Pseudactinotalea sp.
TCACGCCGAGTTAACCCAGGTTCACTCGGGGGGTGGGGTCTTGGTGGGTGGGGCGTCGGTGATCGGGGCGTCGGTGATCGGGGCGTCCTCGGTGGAGAGCACGTTCGGGTCGATGAACAGCCTCGTGCGTTCGGCGTCGACGATGCGGCGGGCCAGCTCGGCCTCGGAGACGTCGACGGCGTCCGCGACCTCCTCGGCCAGCGCTGATCGACGCGCATAGGAGTCGAAGAGGCGGCGCTTGGTATCGAGGATGCGCATGAGGTGCTCGTCCACGCTGTCCTCGACGAGCAGGCGGTGCACCTGCACGCTGGCCACCTGCCCCATCCGGTGCGCCCGCGCGATCGCCTGAGCCTCGGTGGTCGGCTTGGTCTGCGGCTCGCACAGGATCACCACCGAGGCGGCCTGCAGGTTCAGCCCGACTCCCCCGACCGCGATCTGGCTGACGAGTGCCTGGGCGCGCTCCGCCGTCGTGAACTCGTCGATGACCCGCTGCCGTTGCTCGGGCGACACCGAACCGGTGAGCGGCCCGAGCGCGAGGTCGCCGAGCGCGCGGACCACGATGTCCACGACGTCGCGGAAGTACGAGAACACCACGACCTTGCGACCGTTCTCGGCCGCCTCGCTCACGATCTCGACCAACCGCTCGAGCTTGGCCGACTGGGAAGGCCGTTCGACCGCGAACGCCGCCCGCCGCATCCCCATGAACGAGCCGGCCGTGACCGCCTGGCGGTAGGCACCGCCGTCGACGTCCCCGAACTCCTCCCACTCCTCGACCTGGACCAGCTCGGGGAGCTCCTCGAGCACGTCCTCGGCATTGCGCCGCAGGTAGGCCGGCGCGACCGCGTGCCGGAACGCCTCCGAGCCCGCCACACCGAGGGCAGGATCGAGGTCGTCCGCGAGCGTGGGCTGCAGGTAGGAGACGAGCGTGCGGAACTCCTCGACCCGGTTCTCCATGACCGTTCCGGTGAGGAACAGCACGTCCGGCACCGACTCGGCGAGCCGACGCACCGACCGGGACCGGTTGGTCTCCGGGTTCTTGACGTAGTGCGCCTCGTCGACCACGAGCACGTCCGGCACACCGATCGCCCTCATGTGCCACCACAACCCAGGGTAGGAGGTGATCCCGACGCCACCCTGCTCGTGCCAGCGGCGGGTGGCCGCCTCGCGGTCGTCGCCGTGCAGCAGGTGTGCCGTGAGCGTGGAGTGCTCGCTCACCTCGCGGACCCAGCCGGCCAGCACGCTCGCCGGGCACACCACCAGCGCCTGACGTGCACCGTTCGCCATCAGGTGCGCGATCATCGCGATCGCCTGCACGGTCTTGCCAAGCCCCATCTCGTCACCGAGGACGACGCGGCGCTGAGCGAGCGCGAACTTCGCGCCGAACGCCTGGTAGCCGCGCAGCGACGCGGTGAGCAGCGAGGTGTCGAGCGCCTGTCGCTCCACGCGCTCGACCAGGCCGGCCGGCAGGTGGCCCGCGGATGCCGAACGGTCGCGCTGGGTCGGCTCGACGGACTCGAGCAGCGAGTAGTACGCGATCGACCGGACGCGGAAGTCCTCCCAAACCTCGATCGGGTGCATCGGCGTCTCGAGCAGACCGGTGACGAGCCGCGCGTCCTCGGTGAGTCCGGACCGCCGGCCGAGGTCCGTCAGCTCGGCCAGGACCTCGATCGCGGACTCGGCCCGACGGCGTCGCTCACCCCAGGCGATCAGGCGCCGGAAGCGCCCGGTCAGGTCGCGTGCGTGCTCGCGCACCTGCACATGTCCGGTGCGGATGCGATCGATCGTCTCCGCGTGCCGCTCGGTCGTCACGTGCGCCTGGTCGAGCGTGTACAGGGTCTGGACCAGTCGGGTGGCGACCGGATCGGTCGGGCTGAGGTCGATCCGGAAGCGGATCGAGGTCCGCATCGCGGCGGCGACTTGCTGGGCAGCGGCCAACAGGTGCGTGGCGGTCTGCGGGCCGATCCCCTCGACCTTCTCCAGGCCGCGCCGCTCGAGCCTGAGGACCTTGCCGACGCTGCCCACGTCGGCAGCAGTCAGCGCGCCGATGCGCAGCCGCTCCCGGGTGACGTCACCCAACGAGCCCACCGGGACGCCGTCGAGCTGGGCGAGGACCTTCTCCTCGCGGGAGTCGACGAACGCGGCGCGCACCTGTTCACGCGCTCGTTCGGGCGCGTCGGCGAGTGCGGCGGCGAGATGAGCGACGTGGTCGGCCGCCGCGACGATCTCGCGCGCGGCATCGATGCTGGCTGCGGCGATAGCCCGATCCCCCTTTCGCGACACCCGCATCATGCCGCACCCAGTGCTGCAACAGATCCGTCGCTCGATGCTGTCGCAATCGTTTGCGGGATGCCGTACGACGCATCGAGCGTCGACTTCCTTCCACGTCCCACTACCGTGGGCCCATGCCGAAGACCGCGCCGGCCGTGCTCGACGTCGCAGGTCGCGAGGTGCGGGTCAGCAGCCCGGACCGGGTGATCTACGAGGCCACCGAGCGCACACCCGCGATCACGAAGCTCGAGGTGTGCACCTACGTCGCGACCATGGGCGAGGCGTTCATGCGCGCGATCGGCGAGCGGCCCACGGCGATGGAGCGGTGGCCGAACGGCTGGCGTGAGGGGATGCGGCTCGCGACCGGACCGCAGGACCGTGACGCCGACGGCTTCTATCAGAAGCGCCTCCCCAAGGGCGCGCCGGACTACATCGAGACGGCGCGGATCACGTTCCCCAGCGGTCGGCCGGCCGACGAGCTCTGCCCCACCGAACCGGCGGCACTGGTGTGGGCGGCGCAGATGGGCACGCTCACGTTCCACCC
>NZ_JBMDXJ010000369.1:0-6383 GCF_048594945.1 Pseudactinotalea sp.
GTCGTCGTCCTGCCAGCATGCGCCGCCGGACCGCGCGCCGCCCGCCGAGGCCGGGGCGCGCGGTCCGCGGCGGTCCGGTCACGTGCCGGTCAGCAGCCGTGCCGGTCAGAAGAAGCCGAGCTTGGTGCCCGAGTAGCTGACCAGCAGGTTCTTGGTCTGCTGGTAGTGGTCGAGCATCATCTTGTGGTTCTCGCGCCCGATCCCCGACTGCTTGTAGCCACCGAACGCCGCGTGCGCCGGGTAGGCGTGGTAGCAGTTCGTCCACACCCTGCCGGCCTTGATCTCGCGACCGGTGGCATAGGCCCGGTTGCCGTTGCGGGTCCACACGCCGGCGCCCAGCCCGTAGAGCGTGTCGTTGGCCATCTTGAGCGCGTCGGCGTCGTCGGCGAACCGCGCCACCGAGACCACCGGGCCGAAGATCTCCTCCTGGAAGATCCGCATCGAGTTGTCACCGGCGAACACGGTGGGCTTGACGTAGTAGCCCTCGGCAAGGTCGCCGTCGAGCACGTTCCGCTCACCGCCGGTGAGCACGGCGGCGCCCTCCTGCTTGCCGATATCGATGTAGGACAGGATCTTCTCGAGCTGGTCGTTGCTCGCCTGCGCACCCATCATCGTGGCGACGTCGAGCGGGTTACCCGTGGTGATCGCCTCGACCCGGGCTATCGCGTCGCCCATGAAGCCGTCGTAGATCGAGGACTGCACCAGCGCACGCGACGGACAGGTGCAGACCTCGCCCTGGTTGAGCGCGAACATCGCGAAGCCCTCGAGGGCCTTGTCGTAGAAGGCGTCGTTGGCGGCCGCGACGTCCTCGAAGAAGATGTTCGGGCTCTTGCCGCCCAGCTCCAGCGTCACCGGGATCAGGTTCTGGCTCGCGTACTGCATGATCAGCCGGCCGGTCGTGGTCTCGCCCGTGAACGCGATCTTCGCGATCCGCGGGTTGGCTGCCAACGGCTTGCCCGCCTCCACACCGAAGCCGTTGACGATGTTGACCACTCCGTCGGGCAGCAGGTCACCAATCAGCTCGAACAGTTTGAGGATCGACCACGGCGTCTGCTCGGCCGGCTTGAGTACCACGGCGTTGCCCGCAGCAAGCGCCGGGGCCAGCTTCCAGGTGGCCATGAGGATCGGGAAGTTCCACGGGATGATCTGCCCGACCACGCCCAACGGCTCGTGGAAGTGGTAGGCGATGGTGTCGCCATCGATCTCCGAGATGCCACCCTCCTGGGCGCGGACCGCGCCGGCGAAGTACCGGAAGTGGTCGATCGCGAGCGGCATGTCGGCGTTGAGGGTCTCGCGCACCGCCTTCCCGTTGTCCCAGGTCTCGATGACCGCGAGATCCTCGAGGTTGGCCTCGATGCGGTCGGCGATCTTGTTGAGGATCACGGCGCGCTCGGCGGGCGAGGTCCGCGCCCACGAGTCCGAGGCCGCGTGAGCGGCGTCGAGTGCGGCCTCGATGTCCTCGGAGGTGCCGCGGGCGATCTCGGTGAACGCCCTGCCGGTGACCGGCGAGATGTTCTCGAAGTACTCACCCTTGATCGGGTCGACCCACTGGCCCCCGATGTAGTGGCCGTACCGGCTCGCGACCTCGATGCCCGACTCGGCAGAACCGGGCTGTGCGTACACGGTCATGTGTGCTCCCCACGTCGTTGTTGGGTCCTCATGGCGGGCGGGTTGCGCCGCTGAGCGGCACGCTACGGAGGCGAACGTTGCAGTCACGTTGCATGCCGCGGTTGCTTTGCCGGCCTTCGCGGCGAACACTGGTGGCCATGAGCCAGGCGATGAGGTCTGAGGTCGCGGAGTCGTGGCACCGGTCGGCGGCTGCGGGCGTCGATGTCGGCGCCGAGTCCAGCCCGATCACGCTCCCCGAGGACGATCTCGTGGAGTACCGGGCCGCTCACGCCCTCGCCCCCGTCTACCCGCTGCTCGACGACGCGCTTGGCGAGGCTGCTCGGGCGTGCGACGCACTGCTCGCACTGAGCGACCACCAGGGTCAGCTCCTCTGGGTCACTGGAACCACGCAGACGCTTCGGCGGGCGGAGGCGATCGGGTTCGTCGAAGGTGCGAGCTGGGACGAGCGGCTCGCCGGCACCAACGCGCCCGGGACCTCGCTCGTGCTCGACCGCCCCACGATGGTGGTCGGCGCCGAGCACTACCGCGAGTCGGTCCGCCCCTGGAACTGCGCCGCCGCACCGATCCACGACCCGATCACGGGCCGCATCCTCGGGGTGCTGGACGTCACCGGAGGTCCTGATGTCGCCTCCCCGCAGACCATGGCGATGGTGCGCACCGCCGCCCGTCTCGCCGAGTCCGAGTTGACGCGCCTCGGCGGACCGATCCCGGTCCCCCACATGATCGACGGCGAGGTGTTCGTCCGCGCCGACGTCACCGTGCAGTGCCTCGGCCGCCGTGAGGCGGTGCTCACCGTCCGCGGCAAGGCTCAGGTCCTCAGCCGACGACACAGCGAGATCTTGGCGTTGCTGGCCACCTCACCCAGGGGCCTCGCCGGAGACGAGCTGGCCCTGCTCCTGTACGAGGGGGACGTTCCCGCCACGTCCACGCTCCGCGCGGAGATGAACCGCCTGCGCGGGCTGCTGGGAGAAGAGGTGATCGGGTCGCGCCCCTATCGTCTGCTCGTTCCGGTGGCCGGCGACTGGAACCTTGTGCGTGCGCTGCTCGCCGCCGGTGACGTGGTGGCGGCGATGCGCCACTACGCGGGCCCGGTGCTTCCCCACTCGGACGCGCCCGGGGTGGTCGCACTCCGCGAGAACCTTCATGGCGAGCTCCGCGCGACCATCGTGGCCAGCGATCAGGCGGACCTGATGGCCGCATGGACGCGCGCATCCTGGGGCGCCGACGACTACGAGGTCTGGACGGCGCAGCGCGACCTTCTTCCTGCCACCTCGCCGCTGCAGCCGCTGGTCCGGTCTCAGCTGGCCCGGCTCGATCTCGAGTTCGCGTGAGGGCGGCACAGTGGACCGCCGCGCTCACCGGAGTCGCGGCGGGCGCGGTGGCGCTCGCCGTGGCGGGAGTGTGTGCGGCAGTGCTCGACGGGCTGAGTCTGGTCGGCGGTACCGCATCGCCGCTGCTTGCGCTGGGCGCAGCGTTCATCGACGCCACACCCGCCTGGCTGAAGGACTGGGCGATCGCCACCTTCGGCACACGCGACAAGCAGGTCCTCGTAGCCGGGATGATCGTCGTGGTGACGCTGCTCTGTGCCGGTCTGGGGCTGCTCGGCGCACCGCGCGCCGCAGGTGGATCCGGACGGCGGAGGCTCGCCCTGGCGATCTTCGCCGCCTTGGGTGCGGGTGTGGTGGCGATCGTGCTGCTGCGGCCGGGTGCCGCCGCGCTCGACCTGCTCCCGACCGCCCTCGGCGTCGGGAGCGGGATCGTTGTGCTGGGCCACCGCTGGCGCCGCGCAGATCAGCAGCCAGATCTCGATCGCCGCCGGGTGCTGCGCTGGGCCGGGCTCACCACGGTTCTCGCCGCCGCGGTCGCCCTGGTCGGGCAGGTGCTCTCCGGCCGCGAACAGGCCGAGTCGGCCCGCGCCGATGCCGAGCTCCCCGAGGTCACGGACCCGGTGACCGTCCCTCCAGAAGCCGAGGTCGCCGTCGACGGCATGACCCCGTACGTGACCCCGAACGAGGACTTCTACCGCATCGACACCGCGATCGTGCCGCCGTCTCTCGACCCGCAGCAATGGCGGCTCCGGGTGCACGGGATGGTCCGCCGCGAGGTCGAGATCGACTACGCGGAGCTCCTCGAGCAACCGATGATCGAGTCGCTCACCACCCTCGCGTGCGTGTCGAACACGGTGGGCGGCAACCTCGTGGGCAATGCGGTGTGGACCGGATGGCCGATCCGGGAGCTGCTCGCGCGCGCCGAGCCGCTCGCCGAGGCGGACATGGTGCTCTCGACGAGCAGCGACGGTTTCACCGCCTCCACCCCGCTGGAGGCGCTCACCGATGAGCGCGCCTCGCTGCTGGCGATCGGGATGAACGGTGAGCCGTTGCCGGTCGAGCACGGCTACCCGGTCCGCATGGTGGTGCCCGGACTGTACGGCTACGTCTCGGCCACCAAATGGGTGGTCGACCTCAAGGTGACCACCTTCGACGCCGACGTGGCGTACTGGACACCGCGCGGCTGGTCCGCGCGCGGGCCCATCAAGACCTCCTCACGGATCGACGTGCCCGCACGGTCGGCACGGGTGAACGCCGGGCGGGTGGTGGTGGCGGGCGTGGCGTGGGCGCAGCACCGCGGCATCGCCCTGGTCGAGATCCGCGTGGACTCCGACGGTCCGTGGCGGCCCGCCGAGCTCGCCGACGAGCCGACGATCGACTCCTGGCGGCAGTGGTACTGGCACTGGGATGCGCCGGTGGGCAAGCACACGCTCTCGGTCCGAGCTACCGACTCCGAGGGTGCCGTGCAGATCTCCGAGTCCGGCCCACCCGCACCCGACGGCGCCACCGGCCTGCACACGATCTACGTGCACGTGCAGTGACGCCGCCGCGGCTTAGTTCAGCAACAGCTGCGCTGCGAGCGCGACCATGATGAGCGCGATCACGCCGTCGAGCACCCGCCAGGCGCTCCGCCGTCGGAACACCGGCTCGAGAAGGCGAGCCCCCAGACCCAGGGCGGAGAACCACAGCACCGAACCCGCCATCGCCCCAGCCCCGAAGAGCCAGCGGTCGTCCCCGTGGGCCGCCGCCATCGAACCGAGCAGCACCACGGTGTCGAGGTACACGTGCGGGTTCAACCACGTCAGCGCCAGTGTGGTGGCGAGTACCGGACCCCAGGTGCGAGTCGCCGACTCCCCCGCACCCTGCAGCGACTCTCCGCGCCACGCGCGGACTGCGGCGCGGATGCCGTAGCCGATGAGGAAGGCCGCGCCACCCCACCGCACGATCTCGAGCGCCACGGGTGCGTGCGTCACGAGCGCGCCGAGCCCTGCGACACCGGCTGCGATCAGCACGGCGTCCGACGCGGCGCACACCGCGATCACCAGTGGCACGTGTCGTCGCGCCAGTCCCTGACGCAGCACGAAGGCGTTCTGGGCACCGATCGCGACGATCAGCGACAGGCCGGCAGCCAGGCCGGAGAGGGTGGGGAGCACGCGTGAACGCTAGGTCGTCGTCGTGCGACAGACCAGATCATGCTCCTGTGTGTCCTTAAGATGTTCTTCATGACGGACGTGGATGCCCACGCTGCCCGCACCGTTGCCGCGATCGCCGAGGCGCGGACGCTGGAGGGAGCCGCTGCGGTCCTGCGCGTGACGCCGTCGGCGGTGAGCCAGCGGGTGCGCGCCCTCGAGTCCGAGATCGGGCAGCCGGTGCTTCACCGGACCCGACCGATCGAGTTGACCTCCGCGGGACTCGCGGTGCTCCGGTACGCCCGCCAGCTCGAGCAGCTCGGCACGGAGCTGCGGGCCGAGTTGTCTCCGACCGCCAGCGGTCCCGTGCCGCTCACGATCGTGGTGAACTCCGACTCCCTGCACACGTGGGCGCTGCCGCCGCTGGCCGGGCTGGTGGACCGGGTGCACCTCGAGGTGCTGCGAGAGGACGAGGAGCACTCGCTCACTCTGCTGCGCGAGGGGGCCGCGGTCGGAGCGGTGACCTCCGAGGCCCAGCCGGTACCCGGATGCTCGGCGGAACAGCTCGGCGTGATGCGCTATCTCGCCGTGTGCTCGCCCGTGTTCGTGGAGCGATGGTTCGCCGACGGCGTGGACCCCGGTGCGCTCTCGACGGCACCCAACGTGACCTACGACCGCAAGGACACTCTGCAACGCCGGTGCCTTCGCCGCCTGACCCGAGCCGAGGTGACGCCCCCCTCGCACTACATCCCGGCGTCGGCCGAGTACGCCGAGGCGATCCGGCTCGGCATGGGGTGGGGCATGGTGCCGGAGATCGAGTGCCGGGAGGAGGTGCGGGTCCGGGATCTGGTACGGCTCGCCGACCATGCGGTGGTCGACGTCCCGCTGTACTGGCAGCAGTGGCGCCGCTCCTCCGCACTGCTGCGGGAGGTCGGCGACGCGCTGCGTGGGGCCGCGCGAGCGGTGCTGCGGCCCCGAACGGTCTGATCAGCCTGCGCGCAATCGGACGACCACGCGTAAGCCACCCTCGGCTCTGGCCTGGAGCGTGAGGCTGCCGTCGTGGGCGTCGGAGATGCTCTTGACGATCGCCAGTCCCAGCCCGATGCCGTCGTGGTCGCTGCGGACTCGGCCGCTGCCACGGCGGAACCGCTCGGTCAGACCCGTCACCACGTGCGGATCGAGCAGGGCGCCGGTGTTCTCGACCGTGAGCACCACCCAGCCCGGCTCGCGCCCGGTACGGACGCTCACGGTGGCCGGCGCGCCGGAGTTGTGAACGATCGCGTTGTGCACGAGGTTG
>NZ_JBMDXJ010000037.1:0-4240 GCF_048594945.1 Pseudactinotalea sp.
GCGGCCGCCGGCGCGGCGGCTGCGGCCGTGCCTGCCACGGTCGCCGAGCTCGTCGACGAGCCCAGTCCGGCGGCGCAGGAGCGGCCACCGGGCGGGCTCGTGGTGGTCTGGGGTCCCGCCGGTGCGCCGGGTCGCACCACAGTGGCCATCAACCTCGCCGCGGAGATCGCGGATTCCGGGCAGCGCGCGCTGCTCGTGGACGCGGATCTGTGGGGCGCCGCTGTGGCTCCCTCGCTCGGCTTGCTGGAGGACTCGGCCGGCATCGCCGCCGCCGTGCGCGCCGCGGATCAGGGCACGTTGGACGAGTCGTCACTGGGCCGGTTGCGCGCGCAGGTCAACGAACGTCTGCACGTGCTGCCGGGGCTGCCGCGCGCGTCGCGGTGGCGTGAGGTCTCGGGGGCAGGTATCGACGCCGTGTGGGCGCCGGCCCGCCGCCTCGCCGACTGGGTGGTGGTGGAGGCGGGTGTGTGGGTGCCCGACGACGACCGCACCGGGGGATTCGACGCCGTGCTGGGGCAGCGCCGCAACGCTGTGACCTCCTCGGCCATGGCGGATGCGGACGCGCTGGTGGTGGTCGGCGCGGCGGAGCCGATCGGCATCCAGCGGCTCGTGCAGTCGTTGCTCGACCTCGACGGACGTTCCGGCGTGCCCACGCGCCGCCATGTGGTGGTGACCCGCGTGCGGTCCGAGGCGGCAGGCCCGCGACCGGCTGACTCGGTGCGCGAGGCGCTGCACCGGTTCGCCGGGGTCGAGGACGCGCTCATCGTCCCGGACGACCGGTCGGCCTGCGACAAGGCGTGCCTCGCCGGTGCGACCCTCACCGAGGTGGCGCCGAAGTCCCCGGCCCGCTTGGCGATCACGAGCCTGGCCGAGGCGATCACGGGCGTCCCGAGCGCGCAACGCTCCCGCCGCAGGCGGCGCGCGCGTACCTGACCTGCCCCGTTCGGTGCGGCGAGATCGCTGTTCCGGGTCGACCTCGCGGTTCTGTTCCAGCGATCTCGACCCAGCAGCGCGATCTCGGCGGATCGAGGGCCGTGCGCCTTAGTGTGTGCGCATGCGGATCTATCTCCCGGCGACGGCGGCGGACCTCGCGAGACCGGAGGGCGTCGGCGCGCGCGCCGCGCACGCCGTCACGCCCGCGTTGCGGGCGGCGAGCCCCGGCGAGAAGGACGAGGATCTCGAGGTCCCCGCGTTCCTCGCTGCCGCCGACGCCTCCTTGGCGTCGTTGGAACCGTCGGACGTGCCCCGGCGGCTGGTCATCGCCGCGGACGTCCCGACGGCGGAGCCCACCTCGGGTGAGGACCTCACCGAGGTGAGCGCACCGGACGTGCCATGGTCCGCCGTCGTGAGCATCCATGCGGACGACCCCGACGACGGTGAGGCAGCAGACCTGGTGCGGGCCGCCGTCGGCGGTGACGAGGAGGCGATCGAGGCAGCGGGCGAGCTGGACCTGCTCTGGTTCGACGCCAGCGAGCGGGAGATGCTGCGCGAGCTGCTCCGCTGACCGATCAGCGCGCGCGAGCAGCGAGCGAGGAGATGACCTCCTCGTGGAGGTGCCCGTTGGTGGCCACGGCGTTGCCGCCGTACGGGCCGTCCTCGCCCGTGAGCGAGCTGAACCGGCCGCCGGCCTCGATGACGATCGGCACCAACGCAGCCATGTCGTAGAGCTCCAGCTCGGGCTCGCACGCGAGGTCGACCGCGCCTTCGGCCACCAGCATGTAGGACCAGAAGTCGCCGTACGCCCGGCTGCGCCAGCACCGGGACTCCAGGTCCCGGAACTCCTCACCGAGGCCGGCATCGTCCCAGGAGGACAGGCTCGAGTAGGAGAGAGAAGCGTCCTCGAGGTTCGTGACCCCCGAGACAGCGATGCGGCTCGCCTGCGACAGCGAGCGCCCCGTCCATGCGCCCGAGCCGCGCCCGGCCCACCAGCGGCGGCCGAGCGCCGGGGCGCTCACGAGGCCGACCACGGGATCGTCGCCGTCGACCAGCGCGATCAGCGTGGCCCAGACCGGCACGCCGCGCACGAAGTTCTGGGTGCCGTCGATCGGGTCGATCACCCATTGCCGGGCGCCGTGCCCCGTGACGCCGAACTCCTCGCCGAGCACCGCGTCGCGCGGGCGGGTGCGCGAGAGCTGGCCCCGCACGATCTCCTCGGCGGTGCGATCGGCGTCGGTGACCGGGGTGGTGTCCGGCTTGGTCTCGACGGTGAGGTCCTGGGCCTTGAAACGCGCCATCGTCTGGGCGTCCACCTGGTCCGCGATGACGTGGGCCAGCCGCAGGTCGTCGTCGTACCGCGGCTGCGCGGTGGGGGGAGCCTCCATGCCCGCCACGCTAGTCCAGGTCGGGCCCGTGGCCCGGGAGGCTGCCTCGGGGGTTGACCGTTCGGACACATGAGCGGCATGCTCGTCCGTGGGTGCACGCCCTCCGATGAAGGATCTGACTGACATGGTGCGTGCTCGTCGACTCCACTCCACGCTCGGGATCACGGCGCTGATCGCCGGGATCGGCCTCCTCGGCGCCGCCCCTGCGACAGCAGGCGGCGGGCACGGAGGCGGTGGTCATGGCGAGTGTCGACTCGCCGACTCGACTCTCACGTTCGACGGTGCCCCCGAGCCCGAACTCACCGAGATGTTCACGACCTATGCGAACACCGCGGGGGAGTGGACCGGAGGTGACTCGACGTACTCGATCCCGATGCGCGGCGGCACGATCGCGTGGGTCTTCTCCGACACCTTCCTGGGCGAGGTCGCCGACGACGGGTCGCGGCCGCTCGACTCGCCGTTCCTCAACAACAGCTTCGTGGTGCAGGACAAGCGGGACCGGCTCAGCACCGTCACGGGCCCGGACAACACGTCCCTGATCGGACCGCCCACCGATGAGCCTTCCGGCTGGTACTGGGTGGGCGACGGCATGCAGTCGCGGCGCGGAGACGTCCAGCTGGTCGCGCTGCGGTTCTGGTACGGCGGCGGCGGAGCCTTCGACTTCGGCTGGGAGAGCAACCACTTGGCGACGTTCGACGGGCGCACGCTGGAGCTGAAGAGCCTCACCGATCTGCCGTCGGAGTCCGGCGTGCAGTGGGCGAGCTGGCTGCAGACCGAGGGGCGCTACACGTACATCTACGGCGTGGACGACCAGGGCGCCGAGAAGTTCATGCACGTCGCTCGCGTGCGCGCCGGCGACCTCAACGGCACCTGGGAGTACTGGACCGGATCAGGCTGGTCGGGTACCGAGACCGACACTGCGCCGGTGATGGCGGGCGTGGCGAACGAGTACAGCGTGACGCCGTTCAAGGACGGGTACCTGCTGATCACGCAGGACACCAACGAGATCTTCAGCAGCAACATCCTGGCGTACACCTCGTGCTCGCCCACCGGCCCGTTCGAGCCGGCCGGTCTCGTCTACCAGATGCCCGAGGTCGGTGAGGGCGGCAGCTACGGCAACGCGAACATCTGGGCCTACAACGCCCACGAGCACCCCGAGCTCCGCACCCGCGACACCATCCTCGTGACCTACAACGTCAACAGCTTCGACTCCGACGAGTTGTACGAGGACGCTTCGATCTACCGGCCGCGGTTCATCGAGATCGAGGTCGACGTGGAGAAGCCCCGGCCGGGCCGCCGCTGACGCCCCGCACCTCCGCTTTCAACGCTGATCCGGTTTGGCGAGACTTTCAACGCTGATCCGGCATTGACGTTCGGTCAGTGAAATCGGAGGTGTGACGTTTCGTCAGTGAAATCGGGTGGGGGGGGAGGGGGCGGGAGAGGGTCACGGTTTCGCAACGCTTGCGTGCGCAGCTTGTCCGATCTAGTGAATTAGTGATTAGATCACTTGCATGACGACGGCGCCCTCACGATCGACCCTGTCGAGCCAGCTGGCCGAGGGCGTCATGGACATCGTGGCCGAGCAGGGGCTCTCGGTCGGGGACCAGCTCGACGGCGTCAAGCAGCTCGCCGTGCGGTTCGCCGTCGCGGTTCCGACGATGCGTGAGGCGCTGCGTCGCCTGGAGGGGATCGGGATCGTCGAGCTCCGGCATGGCTCGGGCGTCTACGTGGGCCCCAATGCGGGCAAGCGCGTGCTGCTCAACCCGGTGCTGCCGCGCTCGGACGTGGAGCAGCTGGTCGAGCTGCTGCAGGCTCGGCGCGCACTGGAACCCGAGATCGCGCGGCTCGCTGCGGAGACCCGAGACGAGCGTGGCCTCGCCTGGCTCGACGAGGTGCTCGCGACCGCGGGCGCTCAGCTC
>NZ_JBMDXJ010000370.1:0-6566 GCF_048594945.1 Pseudactinotalea sp.
CTCGCTGATGACCTGACCACCGGTGAGGACCGCGATGTCGGCGAGCATCGCCTTGCGGCGGTCACCGAAGCCGGGGGCCTTGACGGCGATCGACTTGAAGATGCCGCGGATCTTGTTGAGGACCAGCGTGGCAAGCGCCTCGGACTCGACGTCCTCGGCGATGATCAGCAGCGGCTTGCCGCTCTGGATGACCTTCTCCAGCAGCGGGAGCAGGTCCTTGACGTTGCTGATCTTCGACTCGACGATCAGGACGTAGGCGTCCTCGAGCACGGCCTCCTGGCGGTCACCGTCGGTGACGAAGTACGCCGACAGGTAGCCCTTGTCGAAGCGCATGCCCTCGGTGAGCTCGAGCTCGAGACCGAGCGCGTTGGACTCCTCGACGGTGATGACGCCTTCCTTGCCCACCTTGTCGAGAGCCTCGGCGATGAGCTCGCCGATCGCCGGGTCAGCGGCGGAGATGGCAGCGGTGGCCGCGATCTCTTCCTTGGTCTCGATCTCCTTGGCGGCGACGAGGAGCTGGTCGGTGACCGCCTCGACGGCCTTGTCGATGCCCTTCTTCAGGGCGATCGGGTTGGCGCCGGCGGCGACGTTGCGCAGACCCTCGCGCACGAGCGCCTGGGCGAGCACGGTGGCGGTGGTGGTGCCGTCACCCGCGACGTCGTCGGTCTTCTTGGCGACCTCCTTGACGAGCTCCGCACCGATCTTCTCGTAGGGCTCCTCGAGCTCGATCTCCTTGGCGATCGAGACACCGTCGTTCGTGATCGTGGGGGCGCCCCACTTCTTCTCGAGAACGACGTTGCGGCCCTTCGGGCCGAGGGTGACCTTCACGGTGTCGGCGAGGGTGTTGAGCCCACGCTCCATCCCGCGTCGGGCCTCCTCGTTGAAGGCAATGATCTTGGCCATGGGGGTTGGATTCCTCCGGTACTGGCATGGAAGGGCAGTCCTCGCGCCCGCGACGGACGACGCCGGCCTCGACGGTCACGTCCCGTCTCGCCCGGCGCCTCGCTCGGCTACCCGCGTTCCACTCCGGGGTGCTCGTGTGGTTATCACTCTCACCCCGAGAGTGCTAATGCCATGTTGGCACTCTCAAGGGGAGAGTGCAAGATCAGGGACCCCGGTTCGCCCGAAGCGATCACGCAGCGCCCGACGCGCGGCCCACCACCCGACCATGCCGTGCACGCCCGGGCCGGGCGAGGCGGCGGAGCTGCACAGGTAGACGCCGGGGATCCCCGCGGAGTACGGATCGATGGCCCAGCGCGGCCGCTGCACCATGGAGAACGTCGTGAGTGCCCCGAGCGCGATGTCGCCGCCGAGGTAGTTCTCGTTGTGGTTCGCCAGTTCGCTCGCCGGGATCCCTTGTGCGTGCACGACGGCGTCCCGAAAGCCAGGTGCATACCGCTCGATCTGTCTCGTGATCAGCTCGACGGGGTCGACCGTGCAGCCGTTGGGGACGTGCGCGTACGCCCAGACGGGCCGCAGCCCGCCGACCACGCGGCTCGGATCGGCCACGGTCGGGTCGGAGAACAGCACGAGCGGGTTGTCCGAGAGCCGGCCCGCGACGGCGTCGGCCTCGCTCGCCGCCATCTCGGCCCGGGTGCCACCGAGGTGCACCGTGCCGGCGAGCCCTACCTCGGGGTTCGCCCACGGCACCGGTCCGGAGAGCACGAAGTCGACCTTCGCCGCGGCCGGCCCCGGTCGCACTCCGGACAGCGCCGAGCGCACCCGGCGCGGCATCCGGTCACCCCAGATCTGCGCGAGCCCTGGAGCACTGGTGTCGAACAGGTAAGCGCGGGCGCGAGGGAGGTCGCGCCAGTGCTGCACGGGCGAGCCGAGCTCGAGCCGACCGCCGTGCGCCTGGAGGTCGTCGAGCATCGCGGCACTGATCGCGCCCGAGCCACCGACGGGGATCGGCCAGCCCACCGCGTGTGCGAGCGTGCCGAGCATCAGCATGCCGCCCGCAGCCACTGGTGAGGGCAGCCGACCGATCGCGTGGCCCGCAACCCCGGTGATCAGCGCGGGGGCGACCTCCCCGGAGAACCGCCGGTTCCAGGCGGGCGAGCCCTGCTCCAGCAGCCGCGCGACCACCTCGAGCACCGCACGCGGGCCGGCAGCGGCCAACGCACTCCCCATGCCCGAGGTGCGATCGCCGAGCGCGAGGTCGATCAGCTCACGCCACCCCTCGACCAATGGAGCGAACAGATCGACCCATGCTGCGCCGTCGGCACCCAGCCCCTCGGCGGTGCGCTCGAGAGAGGTGTAGGCGATACCGGCGCGGCCGCCCTCGAGCGGTTGCGCGTAGGAGACCTCGGGGACCACGAGGTCGACGCCGCGAGCGGCGAGATCGAAGGCACGGAAGAACGGGCTCGCCACGGCGAGCGGGTGCACAGCCGAGCAGATGTCGTGGACAAGACCGGGCGCAAGACCCAGGTCGAGCGTGCGCGCGCCCCCACCGGGCGTCTCGGCGGCTTCTAGCACCAGCACCTCAAGACCCGCGCGCGCCAGCGTGACCGCCGCGGCAAGCCCGTTGGGTCCACTGCCGACGACGACGGCATCGGTCACCTCGCTCATCACCATGAGCCTAGGCGGCTGCTTCCCCGGCCGGCGCCGCCACGACAGCACCCGTTCGTCGCTCGCGCACCCAGGCCGGCAGCCGTTCGAACGGCACGAACGCCGTCCAGCAGATCACGGTCGGCAGGAAATGGATGCCGAGCAACAGAAACGTCACCAGGTGGAAGCTGAGAAAAGCACCGATCGCAAGCATCAGCCAGTGGCGGCGCAGGAGGAACACCAGCGGCGAGCACAGCTCGAGCACCAGACCGCCCCACTGCGCCGCCCGCAGCAGCCCGCCATGGGTCACGATCATCTGGTTGAGATCGTTGGGGCGGCGGATGAATGCCCACGCCAGCGTCCCCGAATTGCCCCACCGGATGAGCGAACCCCCGCTGATGGCGTACTTCGCCAGTACCGAGCCGAAGTAGGTCATGACCGTGAGCACCTGGATCATCCGGAGCGGCCAACCGGCAGCGATGTCTGCTGCCTCTCCACCTCCGTAGCGAGCTGTGCCCGCCGTCATCAACAACACCAGGCCGACTGTGATCGCCATGTGATCGTGGGCCACATAGCCGTAACTCATTCCCCAGAGCGCCCACAGCAGGAACGAGATCCCGAGCAGCACACCGCCGAGATTCTGCACGAGCGCAGGCACCCGGGCGAAGCCTCCGACCACCACCGCGACCGCGCCGAGGTGCACACCGACGAGCAGCATCGAGGCGATCTCGTCGGTCACGGGTGGCAGGTGCAGCCAGCGAGCCGCGACCACGGGCTGGAAGAACTCCGGCGTGCCGGCACGATCATCGGTGCTGTTCAGGAAGTACCTGGTGTCGATCACGGCCATCAGCGCGAGCGCCGCCCGCACCCATGCCACCCGCGCGCGCGGCAGCGCGGGCACCCACCAGCGCGCCACCGCGCGCAGTGCCGTCACTCCACTGTCCAGGTCAGCACGATGCGCTCCTCGGGCTCTCCGTCGAGCGCACCATCGATCATGCGATGCACCGTCTGCCGGACCGTCATGGTCTCGAGTTCAACCCCCGGGTGGTTGCCCTCCCAGACCTCGGCGATCCCCGCAAGCATGCTGGGATCGTCGGCCAGCTCGCTCAGGTGGACCTCGAGCTCGACCCGCGTCACGCCGGCCGATCGAGCTGTCAGACCGATCCGGACCTCGTCGCCAACGGTGGTGGTGCCGGTCATGTAGGTGTTGATGACCGCGCCGTCGGGATCGCGCGGATAGGCGTACTGGCCCAACGTGCCGAGCGGGAACCACGAGTTACCGCTGGTGAATTGCGCCGTGATGAGGACAGCGACCATCACCACCCCCAGGATCAGCCGCCATGCACGCTGCACCGGCCCATCATGCCGGACGCAACCGGCCGATCCGTAGACTGTCGCGATGCGCCGTCGGATCTGGTCACGCGCGATCCTTGCGGTCGCCGTGGTCGTTCTCGTCACGGGCGCAGCGCTGTTCGAGCGGCCACGGCGTGACGAACCGGGCAGCTACGCCGACGGCGTCGCCCTCGACTCCGAGGGCCGGCCCCAGCTGCTGCCTGCCGGCTCCGCGCCTGACCTACTCCCGGGGTCACGTGTGCTCGACCCTGGCTCCACGGCTGCCGCGCCCGCCATCGCGGCGGCGCTCGCGCTCGCCCAGGACCAGCGCGACTGGCTCGCCTCGGGATGGTTACCTGAGGGCGAGTACCGCTCGCTTGTCGCGACCGCCCTGCTCGACCTGCGGGTCCTGAGCACCGATGGCGGCACCCTGGCGGCGATGAACGCGAGCTGGCGTTACGTCTGGCCGCGCGACGCGTCCTTCGCCGCGGTGGCCTTCGCCGCCACGGGCCACGTCGATGACGCGGTGGCCGTCCTGGAGTACCTGCAGCACGTGCAGGCAGCGGACGGGTCGTTCGAGGCCCGTTACCTCCCGGATGGGTCCGGACCTCCGGACGACCGTCACCCTCAGACCGATGGCGCCGGATGGGCGCTGTGGGCGCTGGACGCCGTGGTTGCGGCGGCGCCGGCCGACCAGCAGTCCGCGGTACTCGCCGGCCTCGACCCGCTGCTGCGGCGGTCCACTGCGTTCTTGCTGGATCAGGTGAACAACAGCCGCGCGCTGCCGGCACCCTCGTCCGACTACTGGGAGCACCGAGAGCACCTCCTCACGCTCGGTACAGCCGCGCCGGTCCTGGCGGGTCTGGAAGCGTCGGCACGGATCCACGATCGCGCGGGCGAGGCGGACCGGACCGAGCACGTGGCGACGGTCGCAGCGAAGGTGCGCGACGCCGTCGAGATCTATTTCGGCCCACATGACTACGGGCGCTATCCCGGCCCCTCGCACCCGGATGCGGCGAGCGCGTTCCTGCTGCCGCCCTACCAGCCGACCCCGCTCACGGGGGCGGTGGAGGCATGGCAGGGCTCGGTGGACAGCATGCTGCGCCCCGCCGGCGGGCTCGCACCGGGCGGCGGGTGGAAGGAGCAGAACCTGTCCTGGACGCCAGAGACGGCTCTGTACGCGCTCGCGGCCGCCTCGATCGACGACGACGAGACCGCGCGCCATTGGCTCGACTGGCTTGCCGCGCATCGCACCCCGATCGGTGCGCTCCCCGAGAAGGTCGCCGCCGACGGCGGCCCTTCCGGTCCTGCGCCCCTCGCCTGGACCTGTGCTCTCGTCGTGCTCACGGTGGTCGAGCTCGAGGCGTAGCGCCTGGCCGCTGCCGACACCGCCCACCGTCATCGAAGGGCGCGAACGTGACGGCAGGGCACGGCGCGCCACTCCCCGCGGTCACGTTCGTGCCCTTTCGGCGAAGGTACCGCGCTCTGAGACGACGTGGTGAAACGATTGCGCGCATGAACAAGCATCACTAGTTTTGTATGCGCAGTTGATCGACCAGGCGACGGGGCGCCGGTTCGGCCACCCGTCGCGGACCCATCAATCGCGCGCTGTCGCGCGAAGGAGGACAACGAATGTCCGCACGATCCGATCGCACCCGTACCGGCGTCAACCGCCGCCACTTCCTGGGAGGCGCCGCCCTGGCGAGCACCGCGTTGGCTACCTGGCACGGGATGCGCCCAGCAGCCGCAGCACCTCCCGCAGGCCCGCGCCCGGCGATGCCGCCGCAACCGGACGCCGTCGTGGGCAACACCGTGCCGGCGTTCCCGGGCTGCGAGGGAGCCGGGAAGTTCACGACCGGCGGCCGTGGCCACCCAGTCGTGGAGGTGACCTCGCTGGCCGACTCCGGGGAAGGAACCCTGCGGGAGGCGCTCTCAGCGGGGAACCGCACGATCGTGTTCCGCGTGGGCGGCACGATCGAGCTCGAGTCCGGGCTCGCCGTCTCGGGCGACAACACCACGATCGCGGGCCAGAGCGCGCCCGGCGGCGGCATCCAGATCATCGGCAACGAGTTCAAGATCCAGGCGAACAACGTCATCGTCCGCTACCTGCGCATGCGCGCCGGTGATGGCAAGGGCGTCGGCGACATCGACACCTTCAACGGCCGCGGCCGCCGCAACCTCGTGATCGACCACTGCTCGGTGGGCTGGGGTATCGACGAGTGCTTCTCGCTGTATGGCAACTACGACGTCACGGTGAGCAACTGCCTCATCCACGAAGGTCTGGCGATGTCGCTGCACCTCAAGGGACTGCATGGTTACGGCGGGCTCTGGGGTGGGCAGAACATCAGCTACTACAACAACCTGCTCATCCACCAGGGCGCCCGCAACCCGCGCTTCAGCTTCACCGAGGACATGGAGATGCGGGTCGACCATCGCAACAACGTCGTCTACAACCACGGCTACAGCTCGCTGTACGGAGCCGAGTGGTGCGAGGGCATCAACGTGGTAGGCAACTACTACAAGCCCGGGCCGGCCACGCTGCCGCACATCGCACCACACGTGATCGAGCCCTACCGCGGTGGCTCCTGGTACGTCACGGACAACGCGATCGAGGGCCACCCGGACGTCACAGCGGACAACACGCTGGGCATCGGCTACCAGATCGTGGGCCAGGCGGCCGATCCGTC
>NZ_JBMDXJ010000371.1:0-6790 GCF_048594945.1 Pseudactinotalea sp.
TCTCGCACCCCTCGATCGACACGCCGGCTCGCGTGAACTGCACCGTTCCTGTGGGCATCTCATCGCCGGTGACGACGGCGGTGAGGGTGAGGGGGGCGCCGGGCTCTCCCTGATCAGGATCGGCGGAGAGCCCTATCCCGGGGATCAGTGCCTCGATCGTGATCTCAGCCTCACCGGTGGCGGGTTGGTAGGACTCATCGCCGCTGTATGCGGCAGTCAGAGTGTGCGCGCCGACGCCGATCGTCGATGATGAGCACTCGGCTGTGCCGTCCGACTGCACAGGCACGCCTTGACACCCTTCGATCGGAGTGGCGCCGACGGAGAAGTCGAACGATCCGGTCGGCGCGAGCATCGGCAGCCCGGTGACCTGGGCGGTGAACGTCACCGTCTCCAACGGTGTGGCGGTGGTCGCATCGACGCTCAGCTCGACGTCGGGCTCGCCGCGTTCGACGACCTGGTTCCACACCACGGAGACCGGTCGATAGATCGTGCTTCCGCTGTAACTGACCGTCACCGCATGCGACCCGCCCGTGAGGTCGGTCAGCGTGCACTGGGCAACGCCTACGTCGCTCACAGGAACGGACTCGCACCCTGACCCCGCCCAGGAGAACGAGGCCGACCCACCCGGCGTGCCCGCGGGTCCTCCGAGCGTCAATGTGTAGGTCACGGGCTCGCCGAGATCAGCCGTCGGTCCGGGAACGGCACTGAGCTGCACCGATGGCAGCGCACGAACGTAGGAGATGACGATCCGGCCTTCGCCCGGCTGGGTACCGGCGGTGCCCGAGACCTCCTCAGCCGACGGCGCGGCGTAACCGGAGCCGCCGCCACCCGGGCCGCCGACACCGGCGCCGACGCTCGGCGAGCCGCTTCCCCCGCCGCCCCCGTAATACCCGCCGCCACCGCCCGCGCCGCTCACGGCTCCCCCGACACCTCCGGATCCTCCAGCTCCGACCAACAACGGGGACGTGGTGGGACCGCCCCCGTTCGCGCCTTCGCCACCACCCGTTCCGGTGCCTCCTGCTCCTGCGGCATCGGAGCCGGCCGACACTCCGGCGCCGGCACTGCCACTGACTCCCCCACCGACACCGACACCGGCGCCGGCGCTTCCGCTACCGCTCGCGGCTCCGCCACCGCCTCCAGCAGCCAGCAGGAGCTCTCCCGATTCGCTGAACAGGTACGATCCACCGCCCCCTCCGGCAGCGGACCAGAGACCCGCCGAGCCTGCGGTGCCACCGCCACCGAATCCGCCAGACCTCGGCGTCGCACCCGATCCGCCGGCGGCACCCGCCGAGAAGTCTGCTTGCTCGCCGACGCCGCCGACCAGCACGGTCAGTCTGTCGCCGGGCTCCACAGTGAACGTCGCCGTCGAGCTGCCACCACGGCCACCGGGCTGCACAAGAGTGCCACCGACCACCACGTTGCCGCCGGCCGCCCCTGACACCGTCACGCTGATGCTGCTCACACCCGCCGGGACGGTGAAGGACTCCGGTGCGCCGCCGGTCGTGAAGACGACCTCACAGCTCTCGTCGGCGCACTCCGTCGACGCCGCCTGGCTCTGCGGTGGCTGCGCGAGGGCACCGATCGCCACCAGGAGGAACACGAGCGCGCTGCGTCGCAAGAGGGGGCGCATGGGGCACCTTCACATGAGGTCTGCGGATGTGACAGGCGTCCCACCCTGCGGCAGACCCTAGCGCCCCGGAGCGCACACAAGGTAGACGCGTCAACATGCGGTCAGCGGCGGAAACTGTGTGTGGTCCGGATCCACGAGCACCTGCTCGCGGTCGCCCCACTACCCCTCGGCCACGATGCACGCGGAGCCACAGGTTGACGGCGCCTCGCGCGGATCGCTCGGGCCAGCTGCGCGGCTCTCAGTCGAAGAGGTCGCTGAGCCAGCTCTCGCGGCGACGCCGCGGACGGCGTCTGACGTAGCCCCATTCATCCGGCGATGGGGCCGACGGCGCCGAGTAGCCCCGGCGGTCGGCGTGCCGCCGATCCTCGACCGGCGGGGTGCCATACAGGGGCTGTGCCGGGAGGGTGCTCGCCGCAGCCGGTCCGGGCTGGCCGAGCGACCGCTCGATGATCTTGTCGAGCTCGCCGCGGTCGAGCCACACGCCGCGGCACTGCGGGCAGTAGTCGATCTCGATCCCGCTGCGTTCGCTCATCACCAGCGTGGTGCCATCGGTGGGGCACTGCATGGACATCGCCTCCTTTGTCTCTGCCGTGCCAACGACCCACGACCCACGAGGGTTCCTGGGGCTGTGCGAGCGCCCGACGGCGTCAGGTCGCCTGGGTCTTCTCCCTCACCTGTCGCTTGATCCGGCCCAGCATGCCGGCCATGCCCCGCAGTCGCAGAGGGCTCACGGCGCGGTCCAGGCCCAGGCGGTGCGGCACGTCGTCGGGAACCGCGAGCACCTGCTCGGCGGTCAGCCCAGCCAGCCCCTCGGCCAGGATCCCCGCGAAGCCGCGGGTGGTCGGCGCCTCGCGCGGGGCGCTCAAGAACACCGAGACGGGAGCATCGAGACCGACCGAGGCTGCGCCGTCGGGCACCCCGACCTGCACGGCCAAGAACACGGGTGACTGACACTCGGGGACCGGCTCCAGCAGGTCCGGGTGGTCGGCGTAGGAGGCGGGCAGCTCGGGCAGGCCCTCCGCGAACTCCAGCAGCAGCTGCAGCCGGTCGGGCTCAGTGAGCGCCTGGAAGTCGTCGACGATCGCGGCGAACGCCCGCGGCAGCTCGGCGTCAGCAGTCATCCCTCGAGCCTACGGCGCTCAGCGCTGCGGCGGCTCACCCGGCTGGTCGCCGGTCACGATCGGCACCCGCACGGCGTTGCCCCACTCGGTCCAGGAGCCGTCGTAGTTCTTGACGTCGCCGAACCCGAGCAGGTGCTGCAGCACGAACCAGGTGTGCGAGGAGCGCTCGCCGATGCGGCAGTAGGCGATCACCGGCTCGGCGGGGTCGAGGCCCTTCTCCTGCTGGTAGATGCCCTCGAGCTCGGCGCGGGACCGGAACGTGCCGTCCTCGTTCGCGGCGCGGGCCCACGGAACCGACTGGGCACCCGGGATGTGACCACCGCGCAGCGCGCCCTCCTCGGGGTAGTCGGGCATCGTGGTGCGCTCGCCGGAGTACTCGGGCGCCGAGCGGACATCCACGAGCTGACCGCCGAGGAAGGCGAGCACGTCCTCCTTGAAGGCGCGCACGGGGGCGTCGTCGCGCTCGATCACGGGGTAGTCCGCCGGCTGCGGGTGAGGCACGTCCGTGGTGACCTCGCGACCCTCCGCGATCCACGCCGCCCGACCGCCGTCGAGCAGGCGGACGTCCGGGTGACCGAACAACGTGAACACCCACAGGGCGTACGCAGCCCACCAGTTGTTCTTGTCGCCGTAGATGACCACGGTGTCGTCGCGGCCGATGCCGCGCTCGGACAGCGCGCGGGCGAAGGCGGCACCGTCCACGTAATCGCGCGTGACCGGGTCGTTGAGGTCGGTGTGCCAGTCCAGGTGGACCGCGCCTGGGATGTGGCCGGTCGAGTACAGCAGCACGTCCTCGTTGGACTCGACGACGGCGAGGCCCGGCTCGCCGAGATGCTGGGCCAGCCAGTCGGTGGTGACCAGTCGCTCGGGGTGGGCGTACTCGGCGAGCTTCGCGGCGGTGTCTGCGGGGAGAGCCATGCGTTCAGTGTGTCACCCGGACACGGCGCGGCCGGCGACGAGCTCGCCCGGCCCAGGGGGTGGACCTGCGCGCGAGGGTGCGGCTCAGTCGCCCTCGCCAGGCGGGTAACAGTAGAGCAGGTGCTCACCCACCATGCAGAGGCGACCATCCTCGGTGCTCACGCGCATCTCGCTGCGGGCAGTGCGCTTGGCCTCGTCGATCGCGGTCACCACGTAGTCGACGCTGACCGTCTGCCCGAGCATCACCGGGGCGAGGAAGCGCACCTTGTCGTAGCCGTAGGACAGTGCCAGCAGACCGTGCTCGGCGCAGAGCCGGGCCGCCGCCGTGGAGGTCAGCGAGAGCGTCAGCGCTCCGTGCGCGATCCGGCGTCCCTGCGGCCGCGTGCGCATGAACTCCTCGTCGATGTGCTGCGGGGCGAGGTCCCCGGTCAGCCCGGCGAACAACGTCACGTCGGTCTCTCCGACCGTCTTGCGGAACTGCGACCGGGCGCCGATCTCCGGGAAGCCATCGGTGCTCACGCGCTCATCTCCTTCGCTGCCCGGCGACCGAGCATCGTCTCGTGGATCTCACTGGTGCCGTCGAAGATCTGCATCACCTTGGCGTCGTTGTGCAGCCGCAGCACCTCGGACTCCGCAGCCAATCCCTGCGCGCCGAACACCTGCATCGCCTCGTCGGTGTGGCGGCGGCTGGCGTCGCTGGCGAACAGCTTGGCCATCGAGATCAGGTCGCGGTCACCGCCGTCGCCGGCGGCGAAGGAGTCGACGGCAACCAGCGTCAGCTCGCGGGCCGCCCGGTAGTCGGTCCACATCCGGCCGAGCTTGGCCTGGATGCTGGGGAGCGCGGCCAGCGGCTTGCCGAACGCCTCACGTGTGCTCGCCCGGGTGGCGGCAAGCTCGAGGGCGCGGTGCATGATCCCGCACGAGTACGAGGCCGCCTCGATCCGCGCGAGATTCAGCCCGTCCATCATCCCGAGGAACCCGTCGCAGTCGAGGGCGTGGTCGGCCGGCACTCGGACATCGCGGAACGTCAGGGTCCCGTTGGGCATGCCCGCCAGGCCGGACAGCGCAGGTCCGTGGGCGCCGCTCGCGCCCGGCAGTGCCATGTCCACGACGAGCGCGACCGTGGGTGCGTCGCGCCCGTCGTGGCCCTCCTTGGCGAGCACGATCACGTAGTCGCTCACCGGCGCCAGGCCCACCCAGCACTTGTCACCCGTGAGCAGGTAGTCGTCGCCGTCGCGGACAGCCACGGTCGAGAGGGCGCGCACGTCCGTTCCTGCGTGCGGCTCGGTCAGCGCAAACCCACCGAACGCCCGGGCCGCGAGGGTGTCGGCGAGCCAGCGGTCGCGCACATGCGGGACGGCGTACTTGACCAGCAGGTAGGCGTGCAGCCGCGCAACGCTCGTCGACACGGCGAGCGCCGGAAGCGCCCGCGCCAGCCGCTCGCTGGTCTCGTGCGCGAGCCGACCCCGTGAGAGGTCGAGGTCGGTCCCGGTCACCAGCAGCGACTGCAGACCGAGCTCGGCGAGCTCGACCAGCGCCGTCGGGAAGAAGTCCTGCCCCAGCTCGGGGAGCCGCTGCTCGCACCATGTGTCGAGGGCGGCCAGCACCACCGCGTCGTCGGTCGTCACCGTCACTGCTCCTTCGTCTCCTCGGTGCGGGGTTGGCCGAACCCCGCGGTCGCCGCCCGGAAGTGGTCCGTCGCGAGCAGCGCAGCCACCTGTCCGGTCTCCGCGATCGCATGGATGCCGCGGGGGTTCTCGTCGGCGTCGAGGAGCGCCTTGGCCCGTGCGATCGCCGACGCGCTGTTGCCGGCGAGGACCTCTGCGAGCTCGGCGGCGCGGCGGTGCAGCGCCCCGACGTCGTCGAGCACCTCCGAGACCAGACCCAGTCGCGCGGCGGTCGCCGCGTCCATGACCTCACCGGTCAGCACCATCTGCCGGGCGCGGGCCGCACCGACCGCCTCGGCCAGCCGCCAGGTGCCACCCCACCCGGGCAGCACACCCACACCGACCTCCGGCAGACCCAGCCGCGCCGAGGCGACCGCCAACCGGATGTCGCACGCCAGCGCGAGCTCGAGGCCGCCGCCGACAGCGACGCCGTTGACCGCCGCGATCACCGGCAGCGGCGACCGCCGCAGCCGGGTGATCACCCGGTGCCCGGCCAGGTTGTCGGCGCTGAACTCGTGCGGTGCGCTCGCGCGCACCTGCGCCAGGTCGGCCCCGGCGCAGAACGCCCGCTCGCCTGCGCCCGTGAGGACGAGCGCGCGTGTGCCCTCGGTGCTCTCGGCCCACGTGATCGCCTGGTCGAGCGCGGCCAGCAGGCCGCGCGAGAGCGCGTTGAGCTTGCGCTCGCGCTGCAGCGTGATCCATGCGGCGGAACCACGCACCTGCGTGGTGACGAGCTCGGACTCGGGTGCGCCGTCGTCGTTCATGTCAGCCTCCCAGCAGGTTCGGCAGGAACAGCACGATCTGTGGGAACGCCACACAGAGAAGGATCACCACGACCAGCACCAGGAAGAACGGCGCCATCGGGCGGATCGCCTTGACCACCGGCACCTTGCCGATCGAGGAGGCGACCAGGAGACAGATGCCGACCGGTGGCGTGATCAGTCCCAGCGCCAACGTCATCACGGCGACGATCCCGTAGTGCACCGGGTCGATGCCGGCGAGCACCACCGCGGGGCCGAGCACCGGGATCATGATGGCCATCGCAGGCAGTGCGTCCATGAACAGGCCGATCACGAACAGCACCAGCACCACGAAGGCCAGCAGCGCCCAGGTCGGGACGGTCTCGAGCGCACCCTCCACGAGCAGTGGCACCCGATACAGCGTGAGTGCGTACGCCAGCACCGAGGCAGCCGCGAGCGCGAACAGCGCCGTGGCCGTCAGCTTGGCGGCCGAGACCAGCACCTCACCGAGCTTGCGCAGCCCCACGTTGCGGTACACCACCGCGGCGAGGACGAGCGAGTAGACCACCGCGACCAGCGCCGCCTCGGTCGCCGTGACGAGCCCGAACCGGAATCCGCCAAGCACCACCACGACGATGCCGAGTGCCGGCAGCGCACCCACGAGCGCCTTGCGCACGCGGGTACCTTCGAACCTGCCCTCGCGCGGGAAATTCT
>NZ_JBMDXJ010000372.1:0-5500 GCF_048594945.1 Pseudactinotalea sp.
GGTGACCGAGGATGGTGAGCTGTCCTCGGCCGTGACACGCAGCCGGTTGACGTCGGCACAGCTGGCTGAGGCGGCCGGAGCCGACGAGGCGCTCGTGGGCGAGCTGACCGACGTCGGTCTGATCGGTACCGACGCCGGCAGCAAGTACCCGGCCGGGTCGGTCGAGGTGGTCCGTGCGGTGGTCGAGCTCGGGGAGCATGGTCTGCAGGTGCGGCACCTGCGGGCGTTGCGGTCGGCGGCGGAGCGCCAGATCGACCTGGTGGAGGCGATCGTGGCACCGGTGCGCTCACACCGATCGGGCCCCGGTTCCTCCGGGTCGAGGGCGCGTGCCCACACCCTCGCCACCGAGGTGGCGGATTCGTTCGCGCGCCTGCACACAGCGCTGCTGCGGGCCGGCGTGGACAGGCTCGGCTGAGCGGCTTCGGGCACGATCCCGCAACGGGAGCAGATCGTCGATCGGTTCGCCCCTCGGGGGCGCGCGCGGCGGCGTAGCGTGGTGGCGTGCGCAAGATGGGCGTCCTCGGGGTCAGGGTCCGTGTTGCGGACCCTGAGCACGACGTGCTGGTGGTGTTGTCCGAGTCCGACGGCGATCTGTCGCTGCCGATCGTGATCGGACCGCACGAGGGCGTCGCGATCGCGACGGCGCAGGCGGGTGTGAGCTCCCCGCGGCCCGGTCCGCACGACCTGCTGCTCACGTCACTGCAGGCTGCCGGGGTGACGCTGGAGTCGGTGAGCATCATCGAGCTTCGACAAGGCACGTTCATCGCCGAGCTTGTGCTCAGCAACGGCAAGCGGGTCGATGCCCGAGCGTCGGATGCGATCGCGCTGGCGCTGCGCGCGGCGGTGGACGTCTATTGCGAGGATGAGGTGCTGGCGCAGGCGGCGATCGTGCTCGCGCACGAAGACGATGCGGAGCTGGACGATGACGATGCCCTGCACGTGGAGATCTCCAGCGCAGGCAGTGGCCGCGAGGACGACACGGTCGCGGAGTTCCGCGAGTTCCTGGACCAGATTGACCCGCGTGACTTCGAGGATCCGGAACCACCCGAGAGGGAATCCTGACCATGTCTCGACCTCGAGTTGAGACTGAGACACGCCACCACGACACGCCGAAACGCGGTCGGTGCCCGCGTCGTTGACCCGGGCACCGCGTAGCCCTACCGTGGTGGTCAGCCAGGTGGAATCCACCGGCTGGTCACCAGGCAGTGATCGTGCGCGCAGGCGTAGAGTAGACCTCGTCTGCACAAGGAGAGTGGGAACGCGTGAGCGGCAGTGAGAATGCGGGAACGGCCAACGCGGCCGAGACTGCTGCGGGCGTCCCGCAGCGTGCGCAAGGCCTGCTGTTCGGCGACACCCTGCCGGACCTCGACGAGGACACCGGCTACCGCGGCCCCACCGCCTGCCGCGCCGCCGGCATCACCTACCGTCAGCTCGACTACTGGGCTCGCACAGGCCTAGTGGAGCCATCGATCCGCCCGGCTACCGGCTCCGGCACCCAGCGTCTGTACAGCTTCCGCGACATCCTGGTGATCAAGGTCGTCAAGCGACTGCTCGACACGGGCGTCTCGTTGCAGCAGATCCGGTCGGCGGTCGAGCACCTGCGCGACCGCGGCGTCGACGATCTCGCCAACATCACACTGATGAGCGACGGCGCGTCGGTCTACGAGTGCACCTCGGCGGACGAGGTGATCGACCTGGTCCAGGGCGGCCAGGGCGTCTTCGGCATCGCGGTGGGCCGTGTCTGGCGCGAGGTCGAAGGCAGCCTGGCTGAGTTCCCGACTGAGCGCGCCCACGACGAGGCGCCAGCTCAGGCGCCCGGCGAGGACGAGCTGGCGCGCCGCCGTCGCGCACGTCAGACCGGCTGAGCCACACACCCCGATGGCGCGGTACTTCGACGTGCACCCGGTCGACCCGCAGCCGCGGGCCATCGGGCAGGCCGTCGAGATCTTGCGCAGCGGCGGTCTTCTCGCCTACCCGACCGACTCGTGCTATGCGCTCGGCTCTGCTCTCGACAACCGGGAGGGGCGCGACCGCATCCTGGCGCTGCGCGGCCTGGACGACCGGCATCACTTCACGCTGGTCTGCGCCGACTTCGCCCAGCTGGGCCAGTTCGTGCACGTCGACAACGCGACCTTCCGAACCATCCGCGCGGCGACCCCGGGCTGTTACACCTTTATCCTGCCCGCCACCAAGGAGGTGCCGCGCCGGCTGCTGCACCCCAAGAAGAAGACCGTGGGCGTGCGGATCCCCGATCACCCGGTGGTGCACGCGCTGCTGGCCCAGATGGGCGAGCCGATCCTGTCCAGCACGCTGCTGCTGCCGGGCGAGGACGAGCCGCTCACTGACGGCTGGCAGATCAAGGAGCGCCTCGACCACCAGGTCGACGGCGTGATCGACTCGGGGGAGTGCGGCGACGAGCCGACCACGGTCATCGACTTCTCTGGCGGAGTTCCTGAGGTCGTGCGCGTCGGCGCCGGAGACCCCGGCCGCTTCGAATGAGCGTGGCTGTGGCGCGCCTCAGTGCTCCGGCGGGATCCTGAACTCGGCGACCTTGCCGTCGCGAACCGTCACGAACACCGTGCTCTCGCCGTTGAACTTGCTGCTGCGCCAGTCGAACCGGATCTCGGTCACGTCGTCGATCGTGGTCGCAGCGATCACCCTCATGCGGGCGCCGGCGCCGATCGCGTCGGTCTCGGCCCAGCTCGTGATCCCCGCCGGGCCGGTGAGGACGCGGCCCCAGTCGTTCACCACGCCGTCGGGGGTGAACGCGGCCACGAAGGCGTGGGTGTCGGCGGCGTTGATCGCATCGACGACGGCTTGGACAGGTGCAGGTGCGTCGGTCATGGTGACTCCTGGTCGTGCGGGTGTCAGCGGGCAAGGAACGCGAGCAGCGCGTCGTTGACCTCGTCGGGGTGGCTGGCCGTGATGCCGTGGGGGCCGCCCTGGATCAGGACGAGGTCGCTGCCGGGCACCTGCTCGTGCACCCGCTTGCCCGAGACCTCGAAGGGGACGATCGCGTCGCCATCGCCGTGGATAACGAGTGTGGGCACGTCGATGCGCGCGACGTCGTCGGAGAAGTTGCTGGTCCAGAGCACGATGCAGGCCACGGCGGCGTCGAGATCCGCCTGGGCGGCGAGGGCGAGCGCCTGCTGCCGCTGCTCCTGCGTGACCTTCAGCTCGCCGTCGACGCTGAAGAAGTTCGTGAGGAAGCCCTCGAGGAAGCCCTGCCGGTCAGCACGGAGCGACTCCTGCATGCCGCGGGCAGTGGCCATGTCGAGACCGCCCTCTGGGTTGTCGTCGGTCAGCAGCAACCACGGTGGGATCGCGCCGAGGAAGGCGACGCTGTGAACGCGGGAGGAGCCGTGGTTGCCCACGTATCGCGCGACCTCACCGCCGCCCATCGAGAAGCCCGCGAGGGTGACGTCGTGCAGGTCGAGCTCGTCGAGGAGCGCCGCCAGGTCGCTGGTGAGGAGGTCGTAGTCGTATCCGTCGGCGCCGGTGGTTCCGGAGGCTCCGAAGCCTCGACGGTCGTAGGTGACGACGCGATAGCCGGCCTCCAGCAGCGCGGGCACGGTGCTCGACCACGACTCACCTGAGAGCGGCCAGCCGTGTACGAGCACCACGGGCCGGCCGGGGCCGCCATGGTCGGTGTAGAAGATCTCGATGCCGTCGCGGGGCAGCGTGGACATGGCGGTCCTTCCGTCGCGGAGTGTGACACCTCGACGCTATCCGGCAGCGAGCGGCTGCGCCAGAGTTCGCTGGCATGGTTCCGTGCCCGGGCGTGCTGGCCCGTGACCGCGAACTGAGACATGCTGAGCCGATGGCGCAGATCGAGTTCACGGCCGAGGTGTTCGAGTGGCGCGGTCCCGCGCCGTTCTACTTCCTCGCCGTTCCGCCTGCAGGCAGTGAACGACTCCGGGCGCTCGCGCCCATGTTGACCTACGGGTGGGGCATGGTTCCCGTGACCGCACGGATCGGTGCGGCGGAGTGGAGCACGTCGCTGTGGCCGAAGGACGGTGGCTACCTGCTGCCGTTGAAGGTCAGAGCCCGCAAGGCAGCCGGCCTCCAGCTGGGCGACGTCGCCACGGCGACGCTGACCACCGCAGGCGGGGACGGGAGCCCTGACCGAGCAGCGCTCCTCACCCTGGTGCGCCGGATCCGCGGCGAGGAAGCGACATCGGAAGCTCAGGAGGAGGCGTGGCTGCAGGAGTTCGCTGACGCCGTGCCGCACCCTCGTGCGTTCGACCTCGTGCTGTACCCGGAGGTCGAGGTAGGCGAGAGGGCCACGCCGGAGCAGATCGTCGACGTGGCCCTCCGCTTTCGCCAGTAACGGCGTCAGCCACAGACGAGGCCCCGTTCGAGCGCTGCGAGATTGGTGCGCATCACGGTGAGGTAGTCCGGATCACTGGGTCGTTCCATCGGATCGAGCACATCGGTCTCGACCCCGAGATCGGCGGCCAACGCCTCGGCGACCGCCGGATTCGCCGCGGTCTCGAAGTAGATGGTACGGACCCCGGTCTCCTCGACGATCGCGGCGACGTCGCGCAGCCGCGCCGGTGACGGCTCCACCTCGGGGTCGATACCCGAGATGCCCTCCTGGCGCAGGTCGTAGCGCGCGGCGAGGTACCCGAAGGCCTCGTGCGAGGTGACGAGAGTGGCGCCGGCGCACGGTGCGAGCGCCGTGTCGAAGTCGCCGTCGAGCTGCTCGAGATCCGCGATAAGTATGCCGGCGCGCTGCTGGTACTCGGCTGCGCCGTCGGGGTCGATCTCGGCTAGCGCATCTGCGACCTGCTGCGTGGCGAGTCCGAGCCGGATCGGGTCGAGCCAGAAGTGCGGGTCACGGCTGGGGTCAGGCGGCTCTGCGGCGCCGGGCACGTCCGCGATCGCGGCGTCGAGGGTGTCGACGACGTGGGCCGGTTCGGTCTGGTCGATGGCCTCGTCTGTCGACGGCTGCAGCCCGGAGACATAGACCACCAGATCGGCGGCACCGAGCTCGGCCACTCGGGCGGGGCTGAGTTCCTGGCTGTGAGGATCGGCGCCCGGTGCGGTGAGGTTGTCGACGTGCACCTCGGGGCCGGCCACGCGCTCGGTGATGTACTCGAGCGGCGCGAACGAGACCCAGACCTGCAGCTCATCGGTGTCGGGCGAGGTGCACGCGGCCGTGCTGGCGGAGATCGCCAGCACGGCCGCCGCGGCGGCGCACCACCGCGCACCGGGCCTGTTCAGAGGCTCAGTGGTCATGGTCCTCGTGGTCGTGGTCATCGCCCGCGTGGTCGTCGCTCTCGTGGTCATGCCCACCCTCGGCGGCGCCCTCCGCGACGTCGCCGGTCACACCGGCGATCTCGTTCGGGACGACCTCCAGCGTGGTCTCCTGCCACACCTCGGCTGAGACGATGTCGACGGCGAGGAGCCGTTGACCAGCCGGGTCGGTGACGTAGGCGGAGCCGGCGAGCATGGTGATGGTCGGACGCGGGTCCTGCCACGCCTCGGGCACCTCCCA